>JBLHPA010000110.1:0-8962 GCA_047628235.1 Moritella sp. | reverse complement strand
TGTATCGATCAAAACCCGGAGTGAGAGCAGACCATAGTGAATTTCAATGCAAGCACTATTACTGGTATTGTTGAGCAACTTATTGGCCCACAAAAAAGCATGCAGATCAGCGGGACCGCCTGGGGTTATCCCCAAGTGCTGAAAACCAAAGCGTCCCAAATCTTGGATCAAACTATGAATACCGGGCTTAATAATTTCGAGTGCGGGAAGTTGCTGCATGATCAATCAATCCCTAAGTTGAGGTGTTTGAACGCTTGTAACCCAATGGGTTCGAATTTGATCTGGCATCCAACTGTCAACATCGTCGGGGAATTGGCAGCCTGTTTTTTGTTTTCTTTCTTTATAGTTAGTTCAGGTTTAGATAAATCTTCAGAGAGAGTTAAATCTGATAATAATGGCGTGGGGCAGCGGCCTATTATTTGCCAACCACCAGGACTCGTTTTTGGATAAATGGCGGTCTGATTATCTGCTATACCAACACTGCCTTTTACGACCTTTGCGCGAGGGGTTACCTGTCTTGGCATTTGAATGCGGGCGTCTACATCACCAAGATAAGCAAAACCGGGCATAAAACCTACAGCATAACAGTTATATATAGTAGTGGAATGGATACGGATGACTTCATCGACAGTTAAATCACTGTGCTGAGCAAGTGTGATAAGGTCTGGTGCCAGATTTTCATGGTAACAAACAGGTAGAATGATAATGTTTGTTTCATTTATATGGCTATTATCGTTTATTTGAACATGATTTATATCACTGAATGCCTGTTCAACTAGCTGGGTAAGTGTTATTAGCAGATAGTTAGGATCAATTTTTAACAGGTGGTAGCTGATTAAAATAGACTGGTAGGATGGAATGACATCAATAATAGCGGGGCTGATAGTTGCGGTATACTTTAGTTGATGGCTCACCGCTTGAATCACAGGTAACAACTTCGCATTTTCACCGTCACTAAAGCGGATTAGTGTGGCATCATAGCCAATCTGTTCCAATTGATACTGCAGCATTACCGCCTCCTTTATTACGCTATGCTATTACTTTCCCTATTGCGCTCGCAAGGCTTGTCTTATTTGACAAATAGCCTGAATTGACTGTTCATTATCACCATGTACACAAATAGTATCAGCCTGTAGCGTGACTTGCTTTCCTGTGTTGGTCGTAATCATTCCTGTTTTTACCAGTTGTACTGCCTGTGCGATAATTTTAGCTTGTTCATGAAATACTGCACCGATTTGATCGCGGGATTGCAGTTGACCAGTATCGGTATAGCAGCGGTCGGCAAACGCCTCAAATATTAACGGTACATTTAATTGGGCGGCGAGCTGCTGATATTGGCTATTATCGGCTTGAGCCAGGATCATTAACGGTAAGCCAGACTGAAAATCAGCAACAGCGCTGAGGATGGCGGTGAATATCTCCTCATGTTGCATCATATCGTTATAGAGGGCACCGTGTGGTTTTACGTAACTGAGCGCTATTTTCTGCTGCTGGCAAAAGGCCGATAATGCGCCTAATTGATAGAGGATAAAAGCATGAATTTCAGTGACAGAACAACTGAGGTGCCGACGGCCAAACCCAACGAGATCCGGGTAACCGGGATGAGCACCTACCTGCACGTTGTAATGCTTGGCAAGGGCCACTGTTTTCATCATGGTGGCGGGATCTGAGGCATGAAAACCACACGCTATATTGGCCATGTCAACATGAGGCATGACCTTTTCATCCATGCCCATGCGCCAGTGGCCAAAACTTTCACCCATGTCACAGTTCAATTTCATTGGTTAATATCCTTATTAACTCACTCGGTAGGTAATCTTACCTGACTATTATTTTTCTATATCTTCTATTAGTTCTATCTTTTTGGTTGAGCATTAAATGTTTTACCGGTCTCGGCTACACTATCATCGCCCATCAAATAGAGGTAAAGAGGCATGATCTGATCTGCGGATACAACTTCTTCCACATTTTCGCCAGGAAATGCTTTTGCTCGCATACCGGTACGAGTCGCGCCCGGGTTGATGCAATTAGCACGCACATGGGTGTTTTCAAACTCATCAGCAAGCACTTGCATCATGCCTTCGGTGGCAAATTTTGAAATGGCATATTCGCCCCAGTAAGCACGACCTTTATGGCCAACACTTGAAGAGGTGAATATAATAGAAGCCTTGTCCGATTTTTTCAGTACTGGCAACAGCGCGCTCGTCATGAAAAGTTGTGCTTTTACATTTACCTGCATGACTTCATCGTAACTCTTTTCATCTATTTGATGGAAAGGACCCAATACGCCCAGCTGTCCTGCATTGTTTAATAAACCATCAAGCTGGCCAAATTGGGCGTCAATCGTGTCTGCCATGTCTTTATAATTTTCAACCGTCGCACCTTTCATATCAAGCGGAATAATGGCCGGTTTTGGTGCACCTAATGCCTCGATCTCATCATAAACAGCTTCAAGTTTAGCGACTGTTTTACCGAGTAATATCACTGTCGCGCCATGTGTGGCAAAGCTTAGCGCAGCTTGACGACCAATGCCATCTCCAGCTCCGGTGACTAGAATCGTTTTGTTTTCTAATAGATTTTTTGGGGCTTGATAATCCATTTTTTAATTCCGTATCGACAAATCTGACAATATTGTAACCTGCAATGCTTGTAGATGCGATGCCAGAGATGCTATAAAGAGCAAAAATCGAATAACTGACCGAGGATTAAAATTTGGAATTTTTAAGTGAGTATGGTGTTTTCCTAGCGAAAACATTGACGTTGGTTTTAGCCTTGTTTTTTTTAGTGGCTAGTGTTTTTAATCTTTCTACTAAGCATAAGAAAAAAAGCGGGCGCTTAGAAATAACCAATTTGTCGGAACAGTTTAAAGATGTTGAAGATGAATTAACACTTCATTTAGTGTCTGAAGATGAAGCGAACATCATAGAAAAAGATCAGCGTAAAGCAGAAAAAAAACAGCACAAAGCAGACGTTAAGGCATTTAAAAAAGCTCATAAAAATAAAGCGGATAAAACCGATGAAACAGTGGTTGAAAGTGCGCCAGAACGTTTGTTCGTGATCGACTTTACTGCGGGTATTGACGCAAAAGAAGTCTCTTCACTACGGGAAGAGATCACGGCTATTTTATCTGTGGCAAGTTCACAGGATGAAGTACTAGTACGGCTTGAAAGTGGCGGCGGCGTGGTACACGGTTATGGCCTGGCAAGTTCACAATTAGAGCGGTTAAAACAGGCAAATATTAAACTCACTGTTGCGGTAGATAAAGTAGCGGCAAGTGGCGGTTATATGATGGCGTGTATTGCAGATCATCTCATTGCAGCGCCTTTTGCCATTGTCGGTTCGATCGGTGTGGTAGCACAAATACCGAACTTTAACCGTCTACTGAAAAAAAATAGTGTAGATATTGAGCAGCTTACTGCTGGCGAATTTAAACGTACGCTGACTATGTTTGGCGAGAATGACGATGCTGGGCGCGCTAAATTCCAGCTGGAATTGGAAGAAACGCATGTGTTATTTAAGAATTTTGTGAGTCAACACCGACCTGAAATGGACATAGACAAGATTGCTACAGGCGAACATTGGTTCGGAACCCATGCTTATGAGCGGGGATTAGTTGATACATTGCAAACCAGTGATGACTATTTGTTACAAGCCAATAAGACTAAAAAAATCTATACCATCAAATACGTTGTACGCAAGAAATTAGCTGAAAAATTAGCTCAGGCTGCCTCAATGGCGATCTCGCAAAGTCTAAACAAGCTATTACGACAAAATAATTTCCCTCAGATTTAGCAGGAAAGAACAATAGCATTATCAATGTATAATATTGAATAAAGTAGTTTATTTGTTGGTTTTTAATACGTTTCAATAGTTATTTTATGACTTTAATTGTGATTAAAATGAAGTGATATTTTTGTATGAAATATAGCCATAAGAAAAATAATTAAAAAATTATTGACTAATATAAGTGTATTCAATGTATATATATAAATAGAGCAAAAATGTCAGACTAAGCGATTAGCTGTAATTAAGTGATAAATGACAAGGTACAAGTTATAAATTATAACTTGTATTTATCAATTTCGTATTATTCATAAATTAAAAGAATCCGTCTTTATGGGAAGATCTCTGGTAATTGTGGAATCGCCAGCAAAAGCGAAAACCATTAATAAATATCTAGGTAAAAACTACATTGTGAAATCCAGTGTAGGCCACGTGCGGGATTTACCTACAAGTGGCGGTTTAGCCAATAAACGTGTGAGTGCTCCGACGCTTGCACAACAAACCAAGGGCATGACCCCTGAAGCTAAAGTTGCGTTTAAGCAAAAGCGCGACAAAAAAGCGTTATATTCTCGCATGGGGATAGATCCTGAAAATGATTGGGCGGCCACTTACCAGATATTACCCGGTAAAGAAAAAGTGGTTGCAGAATTACAGCAGCTAGCTGAAAAAGCCGACATTATCTATCTTGCAACCGATTTGGACCGCGAAGGGGAAGCCATTGCTTGGCACCTGCGGGAAATAATCGGTGGTGATGATGCACGCTTCCAACGTGTCACATTTAACGAGATCACCAAAACGGCGATCCAAGAAGCGTTCGAGCATCCTTCAGAGTTAAATATTGATTGTGTTAATGCGCAGCAGGCACGACGTTTTCTCGATCGTGTGGTTGGCTACATGGTGTCGCCGCTACTTTGGCAAAAAATTGCCCGAGGATTATCTGCTGGCCGGGTACAATCGGTTGCGGTACGGCTTATTGTCGATAAAGAGCGTGACATTAAAGCATTTATACCAGAAGAGTTCTGGGATGTGCACGCTAATCTTGTTACCACGTTGGGCGAGCCCCTGCGGGTAGAAACAGTAAAATTTGCTGGTGAAGCATTTAAGCCTGTCAATGAAGCGCAAGCGACGAAAGCTGTCGCTGATTTGCAGGGCGCCGCTTATTCACTACTTAAACGTGATGATCGTGCCACCAGCAGTAAACCAAAAGCACCGTTTATTACCTCAACATTGCAGCAAGCGGCGAGTACCCGTTACAGCTATGGGGTAAAACGGACGATGGGGCTTGCTCAACGACTCTATGAAGGTGGCTATATCACCTACATGCGTACTGACTCAACTAACTTGAGTAAAGACGCTGTAGAGAGTGCACGCGGTTTTATTGAAACGAAATACGGTAAAGATTATTTACCCGAATCTCCTAACGTGTATGGTTCGAAGAAAGGGGCACAAGAGGCTCACGAAGCGATCCGACCTTCTGACGTGAATATCATGTCAGGTGATCTAGCCGGTATGGATGATGATGCGAAAAAATTATATGAATTAATCTGGCGTCAATTTGTCGCCTGTCAGATGGTGCCTGCGCAATATGATTCAACTAAGTTGACGATTGCCGCTGGAGAGTATCAGCTTACCGCAAAGGGGCGTACTATGCGCTTTCCTGGCTGGACTAAAGCAATACCACCAATGACAAAAAAATCCGAAGATGAAAGCAATCTGCCGGTATTGGAGGCGGGTGAAAGCCTTGATCTTATCGCATTGGATCCGTTACAGCACTTTACTAAGCCGCCGGCGCGTTTTAATGAAGCATCTTTGGTAAAAGAATTAGAAAAACGCGGCATTGGTCGTCCGTCAACTTATGCTTCTATTATCTCTACGATCCAAGATCGTGGTTATGTAAAAGTGGATACTCGGCGTTTCTTTGCAGAGAAAATGGGCGAGATCGTGACAGAACGTCTGACCGAAAGCTTTGAAGAATTAATGAATTTTGACTTTACCGCAAGCATGGAATCACAGCTTGATGGTGTTGCCGCGGGTGATCTGAACTGGATTGATGTGCTGAATGAGTTCTTCGGTGAATTTAAAACACAATTAACTAAAGCCGGTGCAGACGTTGCTGAAGGTGGCATGCGTGCTAACGAAATGGTTGTCACGGATATTGAATGTCCTACCTGCCAACGTGAAATGGGCATCCGCACTGCAACGACTGGCGTCTTTTTAGGCTGTACCGGTTATAACCTGCCACCAAAAGAGCGTTGTAAAACGACCATTAACTTGGTTTCTGGTGAAGAAGCGATAGATCTGCTTAATGAAAATGCCGAAACCGAAGCGCTGATGGCAAAACGTCGTTGTCCTAAATGTAGTACTGCGATGGACAGCTACCTGATCGATGAAACCCGTAAACTGCACGTTTGTGGTAATAACCCTGAATGTAGCGGCTATGAAGTTGAAAAAGGTGAATTCAAACTTAAGGGTTATGATGGTCCATTAGTTGAGTGTGATCGCTGCTCTTTTGACATGCAACTTAAAAATGGCCGTTTTGGCAAATATATGGGTTGTACCAATGACGAGTGTAAAAATACCCGTAAGATCTTAAAAAGTGGTGAAGTTGCGCCACCAAAAGAAGACCCTGTATTCTTGCCTGAATTGGAATGTGAGAAGTCGGATGCCTATTTTGTGTTACGCGATGGCGCTGCAGGCATTTTCTTGGCGGCGAATACTTTTCCTAAATCTCGGGAGACTCGTGCACCTTTGATCGAAGAATTGGTCCGTTTTAGAGACAGAATATCGTCTAAGTTTTATTATTTGGCCGATGCACCAGTGCAAGACCCGGCTGGAAATAAAGCGATTGTCCGCTTTAGCCGCAAGACCAAAGAGCAATATGTGATGACAGAAGTGGATAAAAAAGCCACTGGTTGGACAGCACATTATATTGATGGAAAATGGATTGAAGCGGAAAAGAAAAAAGCAGTAAAGAAGAAAAAAGTAATAAAAGATGAATAAGTAACGCATTACTTCATACTTCTTATATAAATAGAGTAGATACCAATATTAATACCTCAGTTTTGCTGGGGTATTTTTTTATTACAAAATTGAACTATTGATAAGATATTGGAGTATAACGTGTTTTTAAATGGAACTTTTAGTTCTTTTCTGTTCGTATTTGCTCGCTGTCTAGTTTATTTGAGAAACTTACGAATGAAAGTTGATAATATTCACTTTGATTTAGATGTTTTTTTAGACAAGCTGTCTGATATTGATCCCTCTTCGTTAGTGTGTTTTTGGTGGGTGTCAAGCTATATCTTATTTTTAAATCTAATTTTGCGTGGCAGCTCGTACTTTTGTTAACGCTATGTTTTTGTGGGTAGTTTTTAAAAAATCATTATGATTATAATCTGTATCAAGTTTGAACAGCGATTGTTAAGCCGTCTCTTTGCAGGCTTATCTGGTTTGAGCCCTACTGTTTTGTTAATAATACAAAGTAACTCTTGGTTTAACCAAGCGCTGTACATAGGAAATGTGCTCTCGGAGAGTGATTTTCGACAGCAAGAGTTAACTATATAATCATAAAGGATTCAAAAAAATGAAAAAGACTATTCTTGCTTCTGCAATTCTACTAGTAGCTGGCGCTGCAAACGCCGCTGAAGTTTATAACAACGAAGGCGCTACAGTTCAACTTGGCGGTTCTTTCCGTGGTAACGCTGTAATCCAAAAATCTGACGATATTAAATTCGAAGATGCCGGTTCACGCTTTGATATTAAAGCCGCTAAAGAACTAGATAACGGTCTTAAAGTTATCGGTACTGCTGAAATCAAATACTCAGATATTGAAGATGTAAATGGTTCAAAGACAAAAATCGCTCGTGATTCAGCGCTATATTTAAACAAAGCTTTCGTTGGTTTGGCTCATGATGTATATGGTACAGCGACTATCGGTAAACAGTATGGCCTGAATGATGATATCTTCTTCTACGATTTCTCTTACATGCACGGTAACATCTATCAAGAAGATAATGATACGTTAGGTAACGATGCAAATGAACAGCTTAAGTATGTTAAATCATTCGCAGGTGCAACGGTTGTTGTTTCTTTGATTGACCAAGATGCTTATGCTATCGGTGGTACATATGAAGTTGCAGGTCTGACTCTTGGTGCTACTTACAACATCGCAAATGACCGTGATACGGATGTTGACGGTGTATTAGCTGATAACTCAAACTACGTTGTGTCTGCTTCATATGCAATTGATGCATTAACCGTAGGTGCTTCTTATACTGCATCAGATGTTGAAGACAAAGATACAACTGCTTATGGCGTTGGTGCTAAATATGCACTAGGTCAAGCTAGTGTATACGTAATGTATGATTACACTGAAGTTGACAAAACTGATGTGGATTACTCAGAGTTAGTAATCGGCGCTGATTATGAACTTGCTGAAGGCGTAATTGCTTATGCTGAATTTGGTTCACGTGATTTATCTAGTGACGCAGTAACAACTGAATTTACAGAAGATTCTGGTGAAATCATGTACATCGGTGGTCGTTTCTACTTCTAATCAACCTTGTTGATTAGCTGTAAATAACAGATCTGATATGTAAACCCAGCCAATTGGCTGGGTTTTGTCGTTTTTAGGCGTTTTCAATTTAACTCTCGTTATTGCACGTACACTCGCCCACATTTTAATTTAGTTTTTGTCTTGCTGTTGCATTCGCATTCGTTTCCCTTAAGCCTTAAAAGTAAGTCTCACTGCACATCATCTATTATGTACCAAATGGTAACAGGAAGTATAATTGCTTAATTTACCATCTTAAAGTTGAATTGGGGCTATGGGGGGTTAAAGATGTTTATGTCCTCCTGGGCGCTAGTATGCCCCCTTAAAATAGCTGTTAACATCAAGGGTAGGCTAGTTGTTTAGATTCTGATTATATCTTTTGCGATGGCGTTAGATATCAGGCCGTTTTTAGACTGGTTCACTTTCTAATTAAAAACGAATGCCGCTCTGAATAAAGTGAGCGGCATTAGGTTGAGAGGGGATTGACAGGCCCAGTATTAGAGTTCTAAATACTTCAAATATGCATTGCGCAGTCGGTATACATTCGCGAAAAAATAGCCGGGTGACATCCTGGCATTATTATAATACTGACGAGATAAACTGTGCTGCAGCTGAATTGAAGCACCCAGC
>JBLHPA010000109.1:0-9025 GCA_047628235.1 Moritella sp. | reverse complement strand
ATTAACGTATCGCCCCAATCAAATAAATATATTTTTGACATCCAGCCTCCTGCCTATGATGTTTGTATTATGATCTTATTTATAAAGATTAACGATGCAGTCGTACAATAATAGGATTAAACCGCGGGGGAGCACAATTTAATCCTATTTATAGGCATATGATGGGTATGCGACTTCCAGTATACCTATACAACAACCTCACAACTTTGGTTTTTTAGTCACTGTTGGACCGCCTGTTTTTTTCCAGCCAGCATATCCACCAGCTACATGACAGACCCGATTGAGCCCCATATCCTGAAGCGTTGCTGTCGCAAGTGCCGACCGCCAACCCGACTGACAGTACAAAATAAACTGTTTATCTTCTGAAAATACAGGCTTAAAATAGGAACTCTCGGGGTCAACCCAAAATTCCAACATTCCACGAGGTGCGTGTAGATCACCCGGAATTACACCATCTCTTTCAAGCTCTCGTGCGGCGTGTGTCTCGAATATCAACAAAGAGTAAATCAGATAGGCCTAGCTTCTCTTTTGCTTCTTCCATTGATAGTGTCTGTATTTTCGTTGTTGCTTCTTCAACCAACTGCTTACAACTTTTTATTACAGTCATATTCACCTCCTTTGAATGTAAGATTATTTAAATCGTACAATCTAATTCAGGTAACAGCCTTATACCCATGACCATTCGAAATGCAGCAATCAGTATGCCTGACTCTATTGAATCCCGTATAATACGCATTCAACATTGAGTTGAAGCTGTGACCACAACTTAAATAATCAAAAAATTAACATAAGCATTAGCTTGATTTGGCTGTATTATCAGGGCCTTCCTTGCCCACCATCTCATCACTAAATTGATTATGTGAGCCATCGCAAAAAGGGATGTTGTTGCTGTGTTTACAATTGCACAAAATAGCAGTGCCATCTTCTTCTGCTGTAAAATGCTTCGGTTTAAAATCTGTGCCTGCGTGGGAACCGTCGCAGAAGGGTTGATCCAGGGATCTGCCACAACGACAAAAATAGTAATCTTCACCTTTCTTTAACTCAATGGCTGTCGGTTGATTCCTAGCAATTATGGGGTTGGTCATAGTATCCACCTGTCTATCGTATTGATGATATACCCGCGCGATCATGCGGCTGATTAAAATTCAACTCAGGCCCCAAGGGTATAATTCGGGTCGGGTTGATGGTTTCGTGGGAACCGTAATAGTGTGCTTTAATATAGTCGATATCTACCGTCTCAGCGATCCCCAGATGTTGATAAAGCTCGCGTAAGTAATTTGATAACACCGGATAATCGACAATCCGTTTCTTATTACACTTGAAATGACCCACATAAACCGCATCGAACCGTACCAAGGTAGTAAACATTCTCCAGTCAGCTTCAGTCAGCTGATCACCCGCCAGATAGCGCTGCGTTGTCAATTTTTGTTCAACCTGATCTAGCACGTTAAACACATCCGTAACCGCGTCGTCATATGCCTGCTGTTCAGTCGCAAATCCAGCCCGGTATACCCCATTATTAAAGCCGTTATAAACCAGCTCATTGATCGCATCTATCTGTTCACGTTTCTCCTCAGGATAGAAATCACCGGGCTTGGCACCCACTTGATCAAACGCGCTGTTAAACATTCTAATGATATCTGCCGATTCGTTGCTTACGATAGTATGCTGCTGTTTATCCCATAATACCGGCACAGTCACCCGACCGGTATAGTCAGGCATAGCCAGTGAGTACACTTCGTGTAGCCGGTTTTTACCGTTAACAGTGTCCTCGACAACGCCATCACCAGGTGCGAACGTCCAGCCCTCGTCCCCCATAAACGCATTCACCACGGAAACAGAAATCATCTGTTCCAGCCCTTTTAGCGCACGAAATATCAGGGTACGATGCGCCCACGGACACGCCAGTGAAACATACAGATGATATCGACCTGACTCCGCTTTAAAACCACCCTTACCTGTTGGTCCCGGCTCACCACCCGCGGTGATCCAGTTGCGAAAAGAGGCATCTTTCCGTTCAAAACGGCCATCGGTTGATTCGGTGTCATACCAATCTGTGTGCCATTTACCTTCTACTAATAATCCCATAATAAACTCCTGATATTTACTGTTAAGTTAAGCTTAGCTTGTGTATAACTCTTCATTTAATTTTGCATTTAATTCTGCTTTAAAATCGACCATATCTAAAATCATCAAATGCCTGGTTTAGTTCTTCCTTGGTGTTCATCACAAAAGGGCCACCTCTCACCACAGGTTCATCGAGTTTTTGTCCTGCAGCTAATAAAAATCGTGTTGTTATTGACTTGGCCGTCACCGATATCTGGTCGCCAGGCCCAAATACCCCTAGGGTTTTAGCGCCAAGCGCTTGCACTTTCTGTCCAACACTTAACTCTCCGACACTTAATTCACCTTCGATAACATAAATAAATGCGTTATGTCCGGCTAATATAGCTTGGTTAAAAGCCACCCCTTCCGGCAAGCTAATATCCATGTAGGTCGGATGTGTATATTCATTTGTAACCGAGCCGATCGTTCCCGCGTTGGTTTCCCCTGCAATAACGCGTATTTCGGTACCGTCTATACGTTGTTCTAACGCCATTTTTTCAGGGGAGAATTCCTGATAAGCGGGTTCGGTCATTTTGGCGGTTTGGGGTAAATTGACCCACAATTGAAAACCTTTTAACAAACCATCCTGCTGCTCGGGCATTTCCGAGTGCAATATCCCCTTGCCTGCGGTCATCCACTGCACACCGCCGGGCTCAATGACGCCTTCATTACCCTTACTGTCTTTGTGCCGCATACGACCATTAAGCAGGTAGGTGACGGTTTCAAAGCCCCGATGCGGATGGGTCGGAAAACCACCAATGTAGTCTTCCGCCTGGTCGCTTTCAAAACAGTCGAGTAATAAAAATGGATCTAGCATATCTAATTGCGGTGAGCCAATGATCCGCGTGAGTTTTACGCCGTCACCATCAGAGGCTGCCATGCCCGTCGTAGTCATTACCAGTTCTTTGGTACTGACGGCCGATGTGGTATTTTTTTTGATTACATCTGTCATTTTCAACTCCTTAGAAATGGGCAAGGCACCCATTTCTATAATTTGAGCAGTTCAACTGAATTAACTTAACTAGAATAAGTTTAGTTGTTGATGAATTAGGAATAAACAGCAATAATTGCAAATGATAGTTCACAATATTAGAACAATATTTATAAGACTTTATTTATCAGTATTTATGAACGCTTTGTTTAGGAAAAAATGTGATGGGTCAGTTAGAAGAGATGGCGGTGTTTGTCCGCATCGTAGAATCTGGCGGTATTAGCAAAGCTGCCGAGCAGCTCAATTTAGCAAAATCGGCGGTCAGTCGACGCTTGGTTGAACTGGAAACGCGGCTAGATACCCGCTTATTAAACCGTACCACGCGAAAATCAAGCCTCACAGACGCAGGTCGCACCTATTACCAGCGGGCGCTTAAGATCCTTGATGATGTTTCAGATATGAATGCCGACACCAGCGGTGTTGATACATCCCTTGACGGCACGTTACGATTGGCTGTCCCCCTTTCCTTTGGCATCATGCATTTAACACCAGCCATAGATACTTTTGCCCAGCAGCACCCTAATCTCACCATCCAGATCGACTTTGCAGATCGACATGTTGACTTGGTCGAAGAAGGTTACGATTTGGCGATCCGAATTGCGGACCTTAAAGACTCAAGTTTACAGGCCAAACGCATTACCCCAGTCCGTCATGTACTTTGTGCCAGCCCCGGTTATGTCAAAGCAATGGGGGCGCCCAAAACACTCGCTGACTTGGAAGATCACCAATTTTTGCAATATGTGAGTACCAGTAATACCAAGCTTAATATTATCGATCCGCAAGGCAAACATCACAGCGTTGACCTAGATCACAAAATGAAAGGTAAAGGAAATACCAGAATAAAAGCCAATAACGGTGACTTTCTCCGAGACATGGCAATTGCCGGCCACGGTATTATCTGCCTGCCAACATTTTTAACCTGGCAGGCACTGGCAGTCGGCGATCTAGTCCCGGTGCTTACTGATCATCAACTGCCGGAAAGTTATGTATATGCCGTTTATCCGCAAACCCGGTTTTTATCACAACGTGCCCGCCTACTGATCGACTTTATGGCGGAGCGCTTTGGTGACAATCCTTATTGGGATCAGGATAATAAAGTTTATTAAATCCTGCACGTGTTCATGATGTCTAAGTCTTCATTCACGACGCTGGATTCAACACCATAAAAACTGATCAAGGTATGGAAAAAATTATCTTGAGAAAACGATCCGTTGTTGGCTTTATCGATGAGGCAGCTTTTATCGATACCTTTAGCGTTAGCGTACTGCTCGGGGACCCACATAAACAGCGGCACTTTAGTTTGCTCCTCTGGTGCAAGTGAGTAAGGAGTGCCATGCAGATACAGACCACTCTCGCCCAGTGACTCGCCATGATCGGAGATGTACATCAATGCTACATTGTACTGGTCTGAATAACCCTGTAGCTTCTTGATCGTTTCCGCGATAACGTAATCCGTATAGGCAATGGTATTATCATACACATTAACAATCGACTGATCCGTACAGTTCTCGATATCACTTTGATTGCACGAAGGTTTGAATAGCGCATGCTCAGGCGGATAACGTTTCCAGTAAGTAGGTCCGTGACTGCCGATGATGTGCATGGCAATGAGTTTATCGTCTTTCAGTTCCGCCACCTCGTTATCAAACTCTTTCAACATGACCATGTCGTCGCAGACTGAACCATCACACACATCATTGTATTGTGTCGGATCAATGGTAATTTTTGCTATGGATTTGGCAACCGCCTTATCGCCGCCGTCATTCTCTTTCCACAGCAATGACACATTGGCATAGGCTAACACATCAAGTGCATCATCTTGAGCATTCGCCCTGGCTTTGTCATACCCATTTCGATTCAGGTTCGAGAACATACAAGGCAATGAATGTGCCGTCGCAGTGCCACAAGAAGCGACGTTTTTAAATGAAATGATGCCCATATCCTGCGTATACGGGTTGGTATTTCTTGCATAGCCATTGTAGCCAATATTCATTGATCTGGCTGTTTCTCCGACCACTAAAACCATGAGGGTGGGTTTGCCGTTGGCAGCCTTGGCTAAGGTCGCATCGTTGCCCTGCTCTTTGTACACGAGTGGCTCAGTAAAAAAGGTTTTATTGATGTATTTATAACTGTAATAAACATGCGTTGGCACAATCAATTTGTTTAGATACGCATTATTTCGACCAACCGATGCATAGTCTTTATAGAATAATCCGGCTATCAACCCTAGAATAACAACGGCAGAGATCAAGAGTCCTGCTCGTTTGAAAACTCTTCGTTTCAACGGCGCTGAAGTATCAAATTTAACCAGAACAATTAGCACCGCAGGTATCACACCCGCAAAAAAGAAATAGGCTATTGAGCTGGCATTTACGTATGAAATAGCTTCACTCGTATGAGTCTCAAAGATATTTTCAATCATGGAATAATCAAATATCACCCCGTACTTAGTTGTGGCATAACTTGCCGTTGCTGATGTTAATGCCAAGATTATAAATAGTGGCTTGATCAGATAGGGAATGGCGAAAAGTGAAAAGATAATAACAAAGGCTGCGCTGAGTATAATCGGCGCAGTATAAACGAATAACCAGCTGTCTGTGCCAGCCGTAATATCGATCAGTCTTGACGTAATAGGGGTATTGAGAATAAAACCAAAATACAGCGAATAAACCAAGATAAATTTGGCCATACTCGTTTTGATTCGTACATTGCGCGTAGAGGCTAAATTTACGCTCTGTAGCATTTCACTCATTTATAGCACCCCGATCATCAGCCAAGTAAACCCAGCCAAACATAGGCTGATAAATACCGTGGATGAAGCAATATCCTTGGCTCTGCCACTCAATTCATGAAACTCTGGACCGATACGGTCAACAGCCGTTTCAATCGCCGAATTCAACAATTCCACAATGAGCACTAATACTAAGGAGGCCACTAGCAGCACTTTATCGGTATTAGTGACATCCAGCAGTAAGGCGATGGGGGTAAAAATAACAAGTAACATGAACTCCTGCCTAACCGCTGATTCATACTTTAAAGCAGCCTTCAAACCTTGCATTGAATATCCAGTGGCTTTAAATATTCGTTTGAAACCGGTATAACCGGGTTTACCACCTGCTGGCGTAGAGAGTGTCTGTTCTTTCATGAGTACCACTTATAAAATTGATAATTCGAATACGAGAATTTCATGGTGCTTTTGAACAAAAAATACGATTAATAATTGCGATCAAGAAATCGTTCAGTAGACACGTTCTAGATTTAAGCACCAAGAAAGTGAAAAAAACGTAAAAACACTGAATAATCAGGATATAAGGACGTGATAAACGCAGGAAATGGAAAAGAAACGTCTGTACCCGAGGTGAACAAAATTACGACTGGTTTGAGGCCGCTTGAGCGGTTCTGGCTAACCCTCTGTAATTCCGAGTATATACTATACTTTTAGCGCCTTCTTTGGCGTTTTCTAGGATATACATATGGCTATTAAAATCATATTGAAAGAAAATTTCGAAAATGAAAATATCCACTACGACACAATCAAACATCGAAAGTCTTTTGCAATATTAGATTCATCGCGCTCAGCCCACTTACCGGCAGACAAGGTTGCTAAAGCAGTCGTATTGCAAAGTGAAGATGGCGATTATCTCATGGCATCGCTGCCAGAGAACAGGCATAAATTGGCGCATATAAGCGACTATCGACAACATCTAACTATATCCATCTTCAAATTATTCCAAGATTAGTTATTGGCATATGCCAACAATGGGTGTAATCTATATCTAAGCCTCTTCGATAACCTCCTAATAAGTGAGGGCATAGTTATGCCAAGACCTAAAAAACAACGCCTGATCTGTGGCAGACCACCGTTCAGCTGCTTTAAACCGAATGGCATCAGCATGCCGGATCTCGACAAGATCCAATTATTACCTGAAGAATTTGAAGCACTGCGGCTGGCAGATCTCGAAAATCTAAGCCAGTTAGCAGCCGCAGATCAGCTAGGGATATCCAGACAAACATTTGGCAATATTATCGCCAGTGCGCGATTTAAAGTCGCAAGCTGTTTAGTCGAAGGAAAAGCCCTAATGCTCATAGAAACTGAAGTTAAACAAGATAAGGAATAATCCATGACCATAGCAATGGTAGTTAATAAAAATAGACTGGCCAATCACTTTGTTAAAGCGCCAGAACTTGCTTTTTTCAATACTGATAACACGTTAATTAAAGTAACGGACAATCCAGCAAAAGCCAGCAGCTGTTGCAGTGGTAAAAAAGCCACCGTAGCCCTATTACAAGAATCAAACGTAACAAAAGTAATAGTGCGGAATATAGGGCAACGGATGTTGGGACGGTTATTAAAAGCTGATATTCAAGTATTTCAATCACCGTTTGGTGGCGAAGCGGATGCAATTTTAAATCGCCTTGAGAGCTGCAAAGAACTCACCGAAGCAGAACAAGGAAAGCTTCCTGCTAAGCATGCAAGCGGACACAGTGGCGAAGGCTGCGGCGGCCATGCAGAAGGATCAGAGCATGGAGGTAAGGAAGGTTGTGGCGGTCACTCAGAAGGCTCAGGTCATGGAGGTAAGGAAGGTTGTGGCGGTCACTCAGAAGGCTCAGGTCATGACCATGCCAGTAGAGAAGGTTGCGGTAAAGATAAATCCAAGGGCAAGTGTTGCCATAGCTAATATTCAATTACTGAATACTGTTAAAGTTATTAAAAAGCCTGAAATTAGCCGTTTCAGGCTTTTGTATGTTAATCATTACCCGCATCGAGAAGCAGATCGATAACGGGTAATCAATGTCTACTAAATAACGCAGAGGTTATGATCTTAACCGCGTCTATCAATAATATTATCAGCCTATCAAAAAACAACACGGTGTCACCAAAAATAGCGAAAAACCATTACTAATCAACAATTTTAATTAAATAAAATGCAGTATACATGCCTCTTTATTATGTTGAATAATTGTTTGCAATTGTCAAGATAAAGGCGAATAGTAAGAAGACTATTGAAGGATAACAACTTAATATTCTGGTAATTAACTCTATTGGAGAGGATAGAATAATGGATAATATGTTTAATTTTTCAGGAAAAACAGTGGTCATCACAGGCGCCTCTAGTGGACTGGGCATTCAGCATGCCAAACTGTTTGCCTCACAGGGTGCCGATATTGCCATTGTGGCAAGAAGGTATGACCGATTAGTCAGCTTAAGCGAAGAAATAGAAAAAATGGGCGTACAGTGTATGCCGATAAAATGCGATGTGACCAATGAAGAGGATATTCAGGCCGCATTAAAACAAATTAATGAAAAGTATGGAAAAATAGATATCCTGATCAACAATGCCGGACTAGCAAAAGCAAACCGAGCAGAAGAGACGAGCAAAGCCGACTGGAACTCAGTATTAGATGTCAATCTGACCGGAGTCTTCCTGTTTGCAAAAAATGCGGCTATTTACATGAAACAACAGAATTACGGCAGGATCATCAATATTTCCTCGGTATACGGAAAAAGTGTGGATCAATGTAACCCAGTTGCCTCTTACTATTCATCCAAAGCTGCAGTGATCCATCTGACCAAGTCACTTGCAACGGAATGGGCGAAATACGGAATAACAGTGAATGCTATCGGTCCCGGTTTGTTTGAATCTGAAATGACGACCAGGCTGTTACAAAATAAATCCTTTGAAACCAGCTTTAAGGTCCGCTGCCCGATGGCCCGCCCCGGCAAAGAAGGCGAACTAGATACCACCTTACTCTTCCTGTGTAGTGACTATTCCGGTTATGTGACTGGCCAGACGATCTACGTTGATGGCGGGTTGTGTTAAATTCTAAAGCGGAGTGACACAACACTGCAGAGGTCGGTGATTATTACTTGTGGTTAATACTTCCCCTTAACACGCGCCACTAAAAAATCCACCGCCGCTTTTACTT
>JBLHPA010000108.1:0-9098 GCA_047628235.1 Moritella sp. | reverse complement strand
GTTCGATATATTTACACTGTGTATTTATTCTGCTATTTATAGCCAGCAAAATAGCTGCAGTGGTTTTTACAAGCAACAAAACAGAAAACGAGAGTGCAACAAGGCTGTTGTTAAAAGGAATCATAATGTCAAAAAAATTAATCGTCAGCTTGCTGCTTGCATACTCGTATAACAGCTTCGCTCAGGTTGAATGTCTGGATATTAGTGATGATCTTGATCGGCTTGCTTGTTATGATAATACGATAAAAAAACAGCAGGCACTTTCTCCAGCCCCTGACACTTCCAACCACGAAATAAATGAGGTCTCAACCGAAAAGGTAGCGGCAGATTTTAATCTTGAAAGTATGGGTTTTGCTGGGGTTATCAATTATTTTGACGAGCAGAAGTTACTTAAATTATCGCCTCACGAGCCCAGCTACATATTGCCATTCTCCTATAATGGAAATCCAAATAGTGATATTTTTCAGCAGATTAAGCCAGGTGTTGAAGTTGATAAAATAGAGGTGAAATTCCAGATTAGCACCAAGTTGAAGTTATTAGACGATATGTATAATGACAACTGGGATCTCTGGTTTGGTTACACACAAACAGCCTGGTGGCAGCTCTATAACTCGGGCGAGTCTGCGCCTTTTCGTGATACAAATTACAGTCCCGAGATATTTGCCAGCTGCTACTCCAATATTGATATTTTTGGATTTACCTTATTGGAGAGTGATGTCGGGTTGATTCACCAGTCTAATGGGCAGTCAGAGATCCTGTCCCGTAGTTGGAATCGCATATATGCCAACTTTCAATTCGTTAGAGGTGATTACATGTTGGAGATCCAACCCTGGTATCGCCTTCCTGAGGATCCTGAAGATGACGATAATCCGAATATTGAAAAATACCTGGGTTACGGTAATTATCGTTTGCTGTACAAGAATGGCGAGCATATATACAGCGTACTCCTGCGGAATAATTTACGGTTTGATGATAACAAAGGTGCTGTAGAACTCAGTTGGACATTTCCCTTGTATGATACTGCAAGACTTTATGTACAGTATTTCAACGGCTATGGTGAAAGCCTGCTGGATTACAACCACAGCTCTAATCGGTTGAGTGTGGGCATACTGCTTTACGACTGGATCTAGCCGGGCGGATAGATTTGAAGTGCACAGCGGCTACCGACAAGGTTATATCACCATCGATAGGCGCACCCTATTTTAATTACCAGCTCGCTGGATAGCTAAATTGAGGATATTTGATTCCAATAATTTTAGCCTTGCGGTTGGCAAATATACCTTTGGGGTCAAATGCTCCCACTTTTTTGCTGAATCGAGCTAGCCTGTTGCCCCAGTGACCACGGGCACCAAAATCACGGATCAACGTGGCATCGCTTGCTCATAGTGGGCGATATATTCCTGCATCTGCTTAGCACTAAGGTTAACGGGCACGTATATCGGCATTTCGATATGAGCAACAGTCGTGCCATCAATAAAATCACCACCTGTACCGGTGCAAGCCATCAGGGTTTTATCTTCTCCCACCGAAAAACGCACATATATACCGATCAAAGGTACTGGTATAACGCGATTTTTATCATTTAAGCCTTGGGTGAATGCCCGTACTCATTCCAAGGCAGCCTGCATGTTTTTATGCGGTACGGCGACTTCCCAATCCATCTGAAATACGGCGTGGTCAAGCTGGATCAACTCACTTGAGGTCATACGATGTGCAGGGCCAATGGCATCAGAGGTATAACGCAGTTCCCCTTTTACATTTTTCACCAGTGGTGGTGTTAACCTCCAACCATTGATGCGCATTTGCGCCATGTTTTTATGCGAGTCACCTTTCGGTTGACAGGCTCCCAGCTGCAATGTCTGTAGGGTCTGCTGTTCCGAAAACTGACTCAGATCTATATATGGGTTGATAAGACGGTTGTTGGCACCCTCTTCTGCGGCCTGATCCGTGAGCATGCTGCAGGTTTTCAGGTACCGACCTAAGGTTGGATACCAGTTATACTGACCGTAATAACACGCCTTGATGTCTGCATATACGCGCCTTTCGCATTGCTTTCAAAGAGCTCTTTTTCGTCATGAAAGGTTACTTTAACTTGAATTTTTTGCGCCTTTTCTACTTGTAGGCGGGCGCGGGTAATCACCCCAAAGTATTCCAGGTGCGTGGTCAATGCCTTCCACATATACGGTCCGTCACGCCTGTCGTACCGCGGCTATAGGTCTTCAATTCCCCTTTGGGATTAACAATATCCATGGCAACTACCCGGTGTGACAATATGTTCGAGTGTTTTGGCGAGCTGCCATGTTACTCGCCTTGCCACAGAATTCTTTGCGTTTGTTTACACTACAGACAAGAACCCAGAGCGCATCTCCCCAATAGACGTTGTAATGGGTAATATTACTCTCATTTTCTGCGGACTCGGTGGGTTTTATTGTTCTGGCATGGCTGTAAGATGCCAGTAATACAGGGGTGATAGTCAGCCATAGCACTGAAACTATCCTTCGTTTTATATTCATTTTCATCGTTTTTACATCCTGTAATTGTCGATGCAACATTTGTCTGGAAATAAATCTGTTAACACATCTCTGTTAATAAAACTGTATTAACAAAACAAGCTTGTTAGAGTTGATTTTTTTACTCCAGAATGTCCTTAATTTGAATTTTATGTACATATTTTATAATGTACTAATAACTTTATATAAATGGATACGTGAAGGGGCGTCACAAGTTGTAACTTTATTACGCAGTCCTCACGAGGGGATATCTTTCCAGATAAATTGGCGGTTTTATTATCATTGACATGGGTACGATATCAATCTGTATAACGGCAGCTAATGTTAACTGTTTAATGCTGCAGCATGGCTGCAGCCTTTACTAAAGGCAGTTATGATGGTGACTAACAAAACCGCCTAAATAACTTATTATTCTGCGTCATCTTCTTGATGTTGCTGTCTGATCCCATCTTTAACCATGATCTCAAGATAGAATGAACAACCTTGTTCTAATTCTGCACTATCAATGTATTTGTTTATTTCAGAAAGGTGAATAACCTGTGCTTCTTGCTCTGTCGTACCATACTTACAATCAAAATCCCAGTAATCGACATCTCTGGGTAGGGTTTTTTTACGTTCTCTTTTAATGTATTTTTTTATTTCGTGTTTAATTGATTCAACCTGTCTGGCAGGGTTAATTTTGGGGTGGTTTATTACAAACGTTTTTTTCATCTTCATCCTTCAGGAATAATACATAATCTGGTAATTATATCAGGGAAAAGGATGAATAGGGCTGAATAGTATGATCTGTCTGGGTATATACGAAATAACAAGCACTTATCACTTTAAATACAGGCGCTATTCATGTTAAATTTTAGATTAGATCGCAGGCAGGCCTTTGAGTCAGCATTTTGAATGGTCATGGATATATTATTCGATAATTAGGTTGGAATTGAACATGAAACATTGGATGTTAATTTTGTTATTGTTGAGCACTTCATTTTACTCTCAGGCCAGCGATTGTAGCGGAAAGAACTGGGAAACGGCGTATCACTACTACACCACGCATATTGATCAACTCAATACTCAAATTGATAACTATAATGTCATTTTAAGTCAAAGCAAAAAGCAGCACTTTTACAATTCTTCAGAGAGGATACATTTCCTCGAAATTTGGCATCGGGGTGACCCCACAGAGATGGCAGCTGTTGAGCAGCAGTACATATCCGCAAAGGCCGCGGTGCAGCAACTGGATGAATTAAGTCTGGTCGTTGAATCGCTTACGATTTCATTTAATAAAACTCAGCATCTTTGGCAGCAGATTGGCGATGATTGTATGGCTGACGATGAATTGGGCCGTAATGATAAAGCCATTAAAAATAGCCAGGCTGCGGACATCGGCAGGAAAGAGACTCATGATGTACTGGCCAGGATCGCACGGTTGCGGGTACGCTATTTAACTGAGATGGCTTTTATTAATGAATATAGCCAGACTCCGTAGGGTCATATCACTAAATTACGTCACATTATCGCTAAATTAGACCGCGTATTTTAGAGTTGAGTATTAATATTTACCTTTAATTACACACTATTATTTTGAGTAAACAGTTTGTTTATGATAGTTATTAACTTCATAAATATTCTTATAGAAGGTTAAAATGACGCTGTTAATTATTTTTGCTGTATTGTCCGTAGCGGTTTCTTTTGTATGCTCGATACTGGAAGCGACGCTGCTCAGTATGACCCCGAGTTACATCGCAACGGTGCAACATGAAAATCCCAAGCTTGCAGCTAAATTAGGCGCATTGAAAGACAACTTAGATCGCCCGTTAGCGGCAATATTAACATTAAATACCGTTGCGCATACGGTTGGTGCCGCTGGTGTTGGTGCGCAGGTTACTGCCATGTACGGCAGTGCTTATCTTGGTATGGCGTCTGCCATCATGACAGTTGTTATCCTGATTTTTTCTGAAATTATCCCTAAAACGATGGGGGCCACTTACTGGCGGAAATTGGCACCGTCTAGTGTCACAATTCTTAACATGATGATTTTATGTTTGAAACCCTTTATCTTAATGTCTGAGCTTATCACCCGCCGTATCGGTCAGGGTCATTCAGATGATATCGATATGCGCGAAGAGATTATTGCGATGGCACATGTGGCCAAAGATGCGAATGAGATAGATGAAGACGAAAGCCGAGTGATCCGCAATATTCTGGGTCTTAATAATGTCAAAATAAAAGATATTATGACGCCGCGCAATGTAGTTTTCTCTATTGATTCATCAATGACTATTGCTGATTTTGACGCAGTTAAAGCCCATATTCCATTTAGTCGTTTACCTTTGTACGATAAAAAAGAGTTTTTTGGTTATTTCCACAAAGCTGAAATATTGAGTCATGAAAAACCGATAAAATTGACTGATATTGCTAAACCTTTAATTGTGTATTTGCCAAACCAAAACGCTGAGTATGTATTTAATGAAATGCTGCGAACTAGAAACCATATGGTCATTATCTATGACGAACTTGGCACCTGGTTAGGTATACTGACAATGGAAGATATTCTGGAAACCATTCTTGGCCGAGAAATAGTTGATGAATCAGATACCTGCATTGACATGCGAAAAATAGCTAAAGCCAAGTGGAAAAGGCGTTTAATGAAATAGGGCGCTATTCGGCGATTCTGCTGGCGCGGTATTCAATGTAAAACTCTTTCATTCTTTCATAGGGATCGATATAAGCGTTTTTAAACGCTTCATAATCACCGAGGCTGAAATAGGTGGCATTGACTTTATCAATAGCCTGAATCGTGAGGGAAAGTTTGTCGGGTCTGATGTAGGTTAGCGGGCTAAGAAAAGAATCAGCAGTTCGTCCAACGCTATCTCGTAGGGTAGATGGCCCGAAAACTGGCCAGACGACATAAGGCCCATTACCAATCCCATATTTACCCAGGGTTAACCCCAGATCCTGTTCGTTCGCGTGCCAGTCAAGATAATGCTTGGCTGGATCGCCTAAACCTAAGACACCAACGGTAGAATTCACCAAAAAACGGCCTAATTCGGAGCCTGCGCCTTGGATATCGGCTTGTAGCACGCTACTGGTAAAGCGGATTGGAGTCGTTATGTTGTGGAAAAAATTGGAGACCCCGGTTCGTACTATTTGGGGTGTAATTGCCTCGTAGCCACGTGCAGTGGGTCGAAGTAACCAAAAATACAATGTGTCATTAAAATGGAACATGGCCTTATTAAAGTAATAGAAGGGATCTGATACCACTGTTTCGACAGCGGGGGGGGTGAGATTTTCGTCAGCAAATAAGTCATCGTCATCTTCTAGGAATTCTTCGTCCGGAAGTTCCTCCACTATATCCTGTGTTTCAGTCTCTTGTTCATCTGTTGATAGATAGGTTGCTGCCAATACTTCTTGCTGGTTTTGTATTAGACTCCGCTGAAAGTTGGCCGCAGATGTGGGGATACCAGCTTGGGTTATGTCTGTGGTATTGGTACACCCTGCAATTAGAAATAGCAGCGGGATAAAGCGCACATGTAATGCGTGAATAAAATTATTGCTGCAATTTTCTTTCTTTATCATGCGTTATATTCTTCTCACTGAGGATGATAAGCAACTCGTCAGGTGTTTGTTTAAGTAACAGATCGTTGTATTCTTTGCGAAATGAGGCCACCAAACTTCTGCCTTCCACTCTAATATCGTAAACCAGCCATTGTGTGTTGCTTAGTCTCAGAGAGTAGTCAATGGCAGTTTTATCGTTGATCAGGGTATTAACGCGAGCCCGTTGCATCTGTTTAACTGGCTTCAGAGCCCGTACTTGGGTGATGCTGATCTTAAGATTAGTATCGTCACTTAACTTGTCTAAATAAATGTTACCGAGGTGTTCCTTAAACAGTTCAGTGAACAATTTTTGCTGCTCAGCGGCAAATCTCCTGTTGCTGTAACTCCCTAGCGGACTGTTCGAACTGACACTGAATTTACCGAGAGTGAGCTCAGCAATTAATTCAAAGTCGAAATATGCGGTCACTATCGGCCAAAGTTGCTCTCGTTTACTGGCCTGGCTTAATTGTGGGTTGTTGATGATCGCGAGTGACTCGACCATTGCGTTCTCGATTCGTGTTTTTGCTTGTGTCGTCGAACCGGTATTGGCTGACAAAAATGAAGAGATCGCCATGCAAGACGCGAATAATAAAAATTGAAAATTTCTCATTCTGTACTCCACGGGTTATTTTTCGTTATCGCTGCTGAAAACATATTTACTGATTATATCTTCAATATCCAATGCCGATTCGGTTTCTTCAATACTGTCACCCGCACTCAGGAGCTCATCATCTCCTCCAGGCGTTAGCGACAGGTATTTGTCTCCAAGCAGACCTGCCGTTTTTACTGAGGCTATTACGTCGATAGATAACTTAACGCTATTATCGATTTTTAGTTTTACTCGCGCTACTTTCATCATTGGCAGTAGCTCAATTTCTTCGATTTGACCGATACGAACCCCAGCCATTTCTATATTAGACCCATTTTTTAGTCCAGTTGCAGAAGTGAAATCGGCATATAGGCTATAGTAGTTATCACCCAATAGCTCCATTTTACCGAGCTTGAGGGTCAGATAACCGACACAAAGTATGCCCACCAGAACAAAAATACCCACGGATGTTTCGATGGATGACTTTTTCATAATATCTCCAATAAAATAATGTTTATTTGCGTAAATTAATCATTACGCGCCGCCATGAATAAACGCCAAAATTGTGGGATCTTGCTCGTTCGTTAGTTGTTCGGGATTGCCTTGAAAAATAATTTCGCCTTTATCTAGTAATGCAATCCGTTGCGAAATGGTAAAAATATCGGGGATCTCATGGCTCACTATTATTCCTGTGAAACCAAACTTTTTCTGGTAGTCGGCGATCATTTGATGCACTGCTTTTTTCCTGATCGGGTCCAAGCCTGTCGTTGGTTCGTCAAATAGCACAATTTCAGGGTCTGTTACTAGTGCCCTGGCCAGAGCGACTCTTTTTTTCATACCGCCTGATAACTGACCTGGGTACTGATCATCAATGCCTTCAATGTCTAACTGTGCCATCCGCTTTGTAACCCGCTCTCGGATAACGACATTGTCTAGCGCGCTTGCTTCTCTGAGTGGTAAGGCAATATTGTCGTAAACAGTCATCGAATCGAATAGTGCTGAGTCCTGAAACATGTAGCTTAATTTTTTTCTAAGTTCGGTTTGTTCTGTCTTGGATAGGTCTGAAAGCACTTTACCGCTGAAGAGTATAGACCCTGAGTTTGGTTTAAGTAGGCCAATTATATGTTTTAGCAGCACACTTTTACCCTCACCACTCTTGCCGATAATCGTGGTTATTTCACCTTTAAATACACTCAGGTTTATGTTTTTTAATACTTCGTTAGTATCAAATTTTTTGCACACATTGCGCAATTGGATCAGTGGCATTTGCATTGGCATAAGTACAGGCTCGCTACAGTAAAAAGGAAGTTATTGTGTAATCGAGAACAAGTACTAAAATACTTGCTTGAACAACGGCGGTGGTCGTGGATAGACCTACGCCTTTTGCTCCGAAATTACCACTACGAGTGTGGGTGTAATAGCCGTGATAGCAGCATACTGCGATTACCGTTACGGCAAAAAAAATAGATTTGATAAAACCTTCGTTAATATCGGCCATGATGACACTACTTTCGACTCGATAAAAATAGATTGCGGGGTTGATGCCAAGTAGTTGAGAGCCCGTAAGGTAACCGCCAAAGATGCCGACAGTGTCAAAAATAGCGGTGAGCAGTGGGAAGCTGATCAGCGCTGCGATAATCCGTGGACTCACTAGAAATCGAATTGGGTTGATTGTCATTGTTTTGAGGGCATCTATCTGTTCAGATATGCGCATGATCCCAATCTCGGCTGTCATCGCCGAACCCGCTCGGCCTATGATCATGATGGCTGTTAGTACTGGGCCTAATTCTCGGATGAGAGTCAGTGCCACTGCGGATCCTAACAGTCCGGTAGACCCAAATTTGGATAGGGTATAGTAACCTTGCAAACCTAATACCATGCCAGTAAAAAGTCCCGTGACACAGATGACAATAATGGATTTGGCTCCGATAAAATAGACTTGTTCTACGATCCGGCGCCACTGCAGGGGGAATGTGAACATATGCCAAGCACTGTAAAACAGAAATAGAGCGGCTTTGCCAAGCTTAGTGAGTAATGTTATTACTGCGCGACCGAGGCTAGCGACGGGTTTGTGCGAAAAGACTGTTTGGGGCATGTGCGCATTCCTTGCTTGAACGACTCTTTTCAATATAGCTATTATAGCTATTTTTTCGACTTAGATATTGAAATATGTCGATGTCTAAGTCTAGTATCAAATGATTGACGTGTCAAAACAGTATGTCGCATAATGTAAATAAGGCATTATGACGATAATAAACCGCTTTATTTCAGTCTGTAATATGACATTAAGTGGATCACTTAGAGTAATGAACTATAATTAGGTTAGTCGACTGGATAACCTCGTGTCCAACTAGCTTCCGCAGTATGAAAATGTAAGTGAAGTAAGTGAAGTAAGTGAAGTAAGTGAAGTA
>JBLHPA010000107.1:0-9563 GCA_047628235.1 Moritella sp. | reverse complement strand
GATGATCTGGTTGAACTTACTCATCAAATTCCCGCATTTGAACCGAGTGAACCGAGTGACCTCGATAAACAGATTGCCGCTAACGTAGTGCCATTAGTAAAAGATGGTTCGACCTTGCAAATAGGTGTTGGAAATATTTCAAATGCACTTGGCTACGGCCTAGTGGGTAAGAAAAACCTCGGTATTCACACTGAAATGTTAACTGATTCGATGGTTTATCTTGCGAAACAGAATGTGATTAATGGGTCTGAAAAAGCGTATAAGCCGAATAAAATTGTTTGCTCATTTGCGATGGGCTCGCAAAGTTTACTGGATTTTTGTGATCATAATCCGGACATAGAAATTCATGGTTTAGGCTTAATCAATAATCCTTATGAAGCGGCTAAAAATAGCAAGTTCATGTCAATTAATACTTGCTTAATGGTTGACCTTAAGGGACAGGTGGCTTCAGAAGGTGTGGGCCATCGTCAGATTTCAGGTACCGGTGGGCAGGTTGATTTTGTGCGTGCCGTAAACATGTGTGACGATGCTACGTCTGTGATTGCACTGGCTTCAACTCATAAGGGGGCAGAGGGTATTGAGTCAACAATTTGCCTTACGCTACCGGCAGGTACGCCAGTGACTACTTTACGCAGTGATGTGCATTATATTGCGACTGAATATGGTGTCGTTAGTTTGCGTAACCAAAGCTTTGAAGAGCGTGCTCGTCGTTTAATTTCGATCGCTCATCCTGACCACCGTGACCAGTTGTTAGCGGATGCTAAACAAGCTGGCTTAATCAGATAATCGGAGAAATCATGTTTAACGGAAACTATTTTCAATTAAAGCACCGTCATCAGTTTGCTGAATTGGTATTTGACTCGCAAAGCGACAGTGTGAATACCTTGTGTCGTGCGGCTTTATTAGAGTTGGAACAAGCCATCGCATTATTAGCAAGCAGTGATGTAAAAGGGCTAATCCTCCGTTCTGGCAAAAAACTATTCAGTGCGGGTGCGGATGTGAAGGAATTTCTTGTCATGTTTGCTGATGGCAATGACGTTATGACGCAGTATCTGGAATGGGTACACAGTGTTTATAACAGCTTAGAAGACCTGGACATGCCCAAAGTAACACTGATCAATGGCACGGTTGCAGGCGGCGGGGTGGAGTTATCCCTGCTAACGGAATATCGCTTAGGTACGAGCGATGCCAAAATCGGTTTGCCGGAAGTTAAACTTGGTATTATGCCTGGTTGGGGGGGCGTGACTCGATTACCTCGTCTTATCGGCTTAGATACTTCTCTGCAATGGTTAACGACGGGTAAGAATTTTAAGGCAGATAAAGCACTTGAAGCCGGTTTCCTTGACGGTGTTGTTGATCCAATATCCGTTGATCCAATAGAAAAAGCGGAAGATATGTTAACCGCATGTTTAGCCGGTGACTTTGATTGGCAAGCACGCCGTAAAGAAAAACTCAGCCCATTGAAACTGAGCGTGTATGAACAGGCCATGTCGCTTAATGTTGCACGAGGCATGGTTGCCAAAGTTGCTGGTAAGCATTATCCAGCACCAATGATCATATTAGATACTATTGAGCGAGCGGCACAAAGTGGCCGAGATAAAGCGTTAGTTGCTGAACGTAAAGGCATTGTTCGCTGTGTTGAAAGCGGCGTTGCAGATGCGTTAGTTAATGTGTTCTTAAGTGATATGGCCGTAAAGTCAAAAGCCAGGCATTTAGCCAAGGGCAGTACAGAAACAACTGAACTAGGGGTTGTTGGTGCAGGCATTATGGGGGGTGGTATTGCATTTGTTAGTGCGCAAAAAGGCATCGACGTAGTAATGAAAGACATTGCTAAAGAGGGGCTTGATTTAGGCCTTAATGAAGCGAACAAATTGCTGGCCAAGCAAGTGAGTCGTGGCCGTATAGAACCACTGCAAATGGGGCAGACATTAAATCGTATTACGCCGACTCTGCTGGATGCAAGTTTATGCAGCAATGACCTGGTTATTGAAGCCGTAGTGGAAAATCCAAAGGTAAAATTTAAGGTTCTATCGCAATTAGAACAGTCTGCGCCAGAGGCTGTTATTGCATCGAATACCTCAAGCTTAGCAATTACAGGTTTGGCCAAAGCACTGAAAAAACCAGAAAAATTCTGTGGTATTCATTTCTTTAACCCAGTTCATAAAATGCCGCTGGTGGAAGTTATCCGTGGTGAAAAAACCAGTGATAGCACCATTGCCAAGGCCGTTAACTATTGCTTGCAGTTAGGTAAAACACCGATTGTTGTGAATGATTGTGCCGGTTTCTTTGTTAACCGGGTGTTGACACCTTTTATGCTTGCGTTTAATCAGTTACTGCTTGATGGCGGTAATATTGAAGTGATTGATAAGGTGATGAAAAAAGATTTTGGCTGGCCGATGGGACCTGCTGAGTTGCATGATGTTGTTGGTTTGGATACCGCGGCACACGTAATGGAAGTGATGAGTAGTGCCTATGCCCACATGCCAAAACCGAAGCTGAGTATTGTTGAAGCGTTTTATAAAGTCGGTTGGTTTGGGCAAAAATCAGGGCGTGGCTTCTTTGCTTATGAAGAAGATCGTAAAGGTCGAGCTAAACAAGTCAACTCAGAAGCGTCGATGGCGATGCTCGCTAAACTTTGCGCTGAACCTAAAGATTACAGTGATGAAGATATTACCTATCGCTGTATGTTGCCTATGATGTTTGAAGCCATTCGCTGCCTAGATGAAGGCGTGATAGCGAGTCCGCAAGAAGGTGATTTGGCAATGATTTATGGTACTGGTTTCCCACCATTTCGTGGCGGTATCTTCTATTACATGGATCAACTGGGCTTAGCAAATCTATTAGAAATCGCCCAGTCTTATCAGGATGTTGATGCTATGTATCAGATTCCAGAAGGTCTATCACGTCGCGCTAAAGCAGACGAAAAATTTTACGGTTAATAGGGGTAAATGATGAAAGAAGTAGTAATAGTTGATGCCATTCGAACCCCTATGGGGCGGTCAAAAAATGGTGTGTTCCGTCATACACGTGCTGACGATTTATCGGCACATTTAATGCGCAATATGTTAGCTCGCAACCCGGCAATCCGCCCTGAAAAGGTCGATGATGTGTTGTGGGGATGTGTACAGCAGACGGAGGAACAGGGCTTTAATATTGCCCGTAATGCGGCTTTACTTGCTGGCATGCCGGTGGAGATGACTGGTACAACGGTTAACCGTTTATGCGGTTCATCTATGGACGCTTTGCACATGGCGGCGCGAGCGATTAAAGCAGATGAAGGTGATATTTTTCTCGTCGGCGGTGTGGAGCACATGGGACATGTGCCTATGACAAAGGGTGTCAGTATTAACCCTGCAATTGCTAAAACGACTGCGCAGGCATCAGGCATGATGGGACTGACGGCGGAAGCACTGGGTAAAATGAAAGGGTGTAGTCGGGAGCAGCAAGATCAATTAGCGGCACGTTCTCATCGCTTAGCTCATGAGGCTACGGTTGAAGGGCGCTTTGCTAATGAAATTATTCCAACGATGGGACATGATGCTGATGGCGCGCCAACATTAGTTTCCTATGATGAAGTTATTCGTCCTGAAACGACGGTTGATACGCTCGCTAAACTTCGTCCTGCGTTTGATCCTAAGCACGGTGCTGTTACCGCGGGTACCTCATCAGCACTGTCCGATGGTGCTTCTAGTTTATTGGTTATGAGCCGTGATAAAGCGGAAGAGTTGGGGCTGAAACCACGTGCACGTGTGTTATCGATGGCAACCGCGGGCGTTCCTGCAGCAATCATGGGGTACGGACCTGTGCCGTCATCGCTGAAAGCTTTAGAGAGAGCCGGTTTGACGATAGCTGATATCGATTTTGCTGAGGTGAATGAAGCATTTGCAGCACAAGCTATTCCCTGTTTACAAGATTTAGGCTTATGGGAACAGCATGAAGATAAAGTGAACCTGAATGGAGGTGCGATCGCTTTAGGTCACCCATTAGGCTGTTCTGGTGCTCGTATTGTTGGATCGCTCATCAACGTGATGGAACAACGCGGCGGGCGTTATGGCCTGGCAACCATGTGTATCGGCATGGGGCAGGGCATTGCCACTGTTATAGAGCGTATTTAACTCTTTAATTAATCGTCAGCGGCGTGCGGCTATAAGTACATCGACTGATAAATGCTGTAATGATAAATACAGCTGAACGGGGCTTTGTGGTTAACCACAAAGCCCCGTTTTGTTTGAATGATAATTAACTATCTAATTCTGTTTCCGCATCGGCTGAAAGGTCGTCATCACTGTCATCGATGAGGAATTCGTCATTATCATCAATGACTGAACTGTCATCATCAGCAAAACTGTCATCATCAGTAAAACTATCATTTGAGTAGCTACTGTTGATGCTGTCGTTAATACCTTCGTGAATAATCGGGTCTTTGCGCTTATTGCTGGTTTTAGACGTTGGTGACCGTTCACAACGGGCTACTTTTTTGCCGTATTTACACCAACATCTTGCTAAGTCAGAGGTAGCTGAGAACTCACCGTCCAGCTCAGCTAAAAAGTAATGCTCAGCGGCAGATTCTGGAATGAGTGACCCCTCCTGTAACCCCTGCATAGTCAGGCCAAAATTTTCTAACATGTCAGCTTCTTCAGCTGTAAAACAGCCGGTCTGTTGAAAACCGAGGGGGAAATGTGCTTCGTCTGAAAATGTATTTATGCTTCTCATCATAATCACCTGAACATTTATTTTAGATTCTTATACTGGATCCTGTTTAGCTCATTTACGTTTTAAAACATAATAATTTGCTTGTCAAGATGAACGCGTTGAACCATGGTCTTTGTCACTAAAGTGTCATATTCAGCTTCTATAATTATGTCTTTTGAGATATGAAAGTCTCTCGCTATACCTGTGTAGCATCCGCCTGAAAGATGTTGTAATAATTTTAAGTGACGATGGGAATAAGTCAAAAGGATTGAATACTAGCGTATTAATTAGATACTTTGATGCAGACAGGTACGTTTATACCTGTCTCAATGTGAACGGGCTATTATCTTAGCACTTTACTCAAAAATGCCTGAGTACGGGCTTGCTGCGGATGATTAAACAAGGCTTCAGGTTCGCTACTTTCTACAACAACCCCTTCATCTATGAATAAAACCCGGTCTGACACTTCACGTGCAAACCCCATTTCGTGCGTCACTATCACCATGGTCATGCCGGCCTGGGCTAATGACTTCATTACATCTAATACATCCCCAACCATTTCTGGATCAAGCGCTGAGGTGGGCTCATCAAACAACATTAATTCGGGCTCCATCGCCAGTGCTCGGGCAATGGCTACCCGCTGTTTCTGTCCGCCGGATAGACTACTAGGGTAAACATGCTGCTTGTCACTTAAACCTACTTGCTTGAGTAGATTCTGCGCCTTGTGATTAGCTTCAGACACTGTTAATAACCCTAATTTAACGGGCGCAAGGGTGATGTTTTGTTGCACCGTCTTGTGTGGGAATAAATTGAAATTCTGAAATACCATCCCGACTTTCTGGCGTAGTTTATCGATGCAGGCATCGGGTGCTGATATCGCCTCTCCGGCGATACTGATGTCGCCTTCTGTAGGTTGTTCCAACAGGTTGATACAGCGTAAGAAGGTGCTTTTACCGCTGCCACTGGGACCGATGACACTCACTACCTCACCCGGTTTGATGTGCTCACTGATCCCTTTTAGGACTTCAGTATCACCGTAGTGCTTGTGCAGGTTCGTTATTTTAATCACTTTGTTGTAACCTCTTTTCGAATTTACCGAGCATGAAGGTGAAGCTATAAGTCAGCAGTAAATAGATCAGCGCACAGGTTAGCAGCGGCACTACGTCTTCGAATGTACGGCTACGAATAATTTCTCCGGCACGCATCAGATCCACCCCACCAATAAACCCAATAACGGCGGTCTCTTTCAGTAATACAATGAATTCATTGCCGAGTGCCGGCAGAATGTTTTTCGTTGCTTGTGGTAGCACAACCTCTTGCATTGCCATATTCTGGGACAGCCCCAGCGATCGTGCTGCTTCCATCTGTCCTTTATCAATGGATTGGATACCAGCACGGATTATTTCTGATATGTACGCGCCACTGTTTAGGCCAAAGGCGATAATCGCCGCGGTGGTCTTGTCTATATCCAATGATGACAAGATGATGAAATACAAGATCACTAATTGGATCACAACCGGTGTACCACGGATCAGGCCAACATAAAAATTGGCTGGCCAGCGCAGATAAAACTTGTCCGACATTTTCATTAGCGTGGTACATATACCTAACGCAGAACCCAGTAACATGGCAAAAAAGGTCACAGTTAAAGTAACTTTCAACCCGTTTAAGATGAGGTATATACCAATTAGCCCATCGTCACCGATGGGCGTAAAGAGTGAAGCAATAATTGCATCCATAGGGCTACTTCATGTACTGAGAGATAAGTGTGTCGTACTGGCCATTGGTTTTCATCTTGGCAAGCGTCGCGTTTACCTGTTGCAGTAGTTCCGGGTCTTTTTTGCTGATGGCAAAGCCATAAAATTCAGCGTCAAACTTAAGTTCAACTAATTTTAGATCCGGGTTTTTTTCTAAATAGCTGGCAGCTGGTTCGCTATCAATGAGTACGAGATCAACTTTGCTGTTGTTTAGTTCCATAATTGCTTCGAAACCAGTATTAAATGCAGTGACCTCTCCGGTATATTTTTTGGCCATAATATCGCCAGTTGTGCCTAATTGTACCGCGGCGTGCTTGGCTTCTAAATCGCTCAGAGATTGAATGCTGTCATCCTGTTTCTGGGTGATAACAACTTGAGTCGCCTCATAATAGGGCTGTGAGAAGTTAACACTCTTCAGACGTTCTGCAGTAATAGTCATGCCTGATGCAATCATGTCTATTTTTCCGGAGTTAAGCGCCACAATTAAAGAATCAAATTTCATGTTTTCAATCTTCAGTGTTTTACCTGCATCTTTGGCAATTTGTTTTGCGATCTCTATATCAAATCCTTTGATTTCATCGCCACTAACACCACCGACATATTCAAAAGGTGGAAACGCTGCATTAGTACCAACAACAAGTACATCTTCTTTTTTGCCGCAACCGGTCAGTGCGATTGCCATTAAGCTACTTAGTAATATAATTTTTTTCATATTGTTCCCTCAAAATTGATTATCTCGTTGACTGAGTTAACTATAAACCAAATAAAGCGGTAAAATCAATAATTATTCACAAAAAGTGAAATTAAATTCATATAAACGTGTTTATTTGAAATAAATAATCAGTATTCTTCGTTTTTACTAATTTGCGTAACGTCTCTGCTTACAGCTGTGTAATCGTTGTAATAGGCTGTTATATGGTGAATTATTGAAGTTTTACACATGCGTTGAGATTGCGCATCTTAATATATTGGTCATGTAAAATATTTCATGTTAATTTTCAATAATTTAAAATGATAAATTAAATTATTATGGGACGCTGACTTGAAAATAGAAGACGTAATCCATATTTATTATATTAGGTGCTTAAGAGGCCTGAACCAGTAAAAAGAGACTGCCTGATGGAGTATTCTTTTTACCATGATAAAGATGATTACTATCGATTAATCATTCCCTGAGTGCAAAATAATTTGACTTGGTTAGGAATGATAATATTGCTCAATGGAGAATATAATTATGCGTACTTTTGACTTCACCCCGTTATACCGCAGTGCAATTGGTTTTGAACGCTTAGCTGAATTAGCTGAAACGGCTGCGTCAAACCGTCAGCCAAGCAATAACTTTCCCCCTTACAATATCGAACAGTTGGATGAAAACAATTACCGCATCACTATGGCTGTCGCCGGGTTCGCTCAAACTGAAATCGATATCTCCACACAAAACAATGAATTATTGGTGAAAGGCACAAAAGTGACTGCTACAAAAGAAGAGGATCAACGTAACTTCTTGCATCGTGGTATTGCGGAACGTAATTTTGAACGTAAATTTGAACTGGCCGATCATGTCTTTGTGAACGGTGCCGACATGAATAATGGGTTGCTTTATATCGAACTCGAGCGGCAGTTACCCGAAGCAATGAAACCGCGTAAAGTCGAGATTAACGGCGCCAAGACACTGGCAGGCAAATAGCCTTATTTTTATGAATTTTCCTTAACGTCCATACTCGGTACGTTAAGGTGCCGGTAAGCGCTGCTCAGCAGGCTACCACTATCTATTGTTTGAGGAAAATAGAGATGACAACAACACTTGATTTCAGTCCCCTATATCGCAGTGCCCTTGGTTTTGACCAATTTGCCCAGATAACAGAGCAGTTATTTGCCAATAATGCACTAGATAATCGAGCTCGAGAAGCAAGGCATCATCGCGCTAAAATACGTGATATGGCCAAACCACTCACCAAAGCGGCTACACAGCCATTAAGATCGCCACAGGACAGCCGATACCAGCGCGATAACTTTTATTCGCGTGATTATTCTTATCCGCGTTATAACATTGCGCAAACAGGCGAATCCGATTACCAGATAACCCTAGCACTGGCGGGTTTCTCACTTGATGAAATAGATATTACCGTGACAGCTAATGAGATGACTGTTACCGGCAAGAAAGAGTCGGGTAAAAAAGAGTCTGGCCAAAAAGAGACGATTAAAAAAGAGGCCGTAAACAACACTACTCCGCGGTTCTTACATCAGGGGATCAACCAATCTGACTTTAGCCGTAAATTTGTGCTCGCAGATCATGTTCAGGTGCAAAGCGCTAATATGGAGCAGGGCTTGCTCAGCATTAATTTAACCCGAGAAATACCTGTAGCCTTGCAACCACGTAAGGTGGCTATCGGTAAAACAGGTAAATAGGGTAAACCAATAAATAGACGCGAGCAACATTGCGATAAAATACAAAAAACCTGCTCATTGGCAGGTTTTTTGGTTTGCAGCAATTGCTGACTGAAAGACTTGCATGTTAGATTAGGCTTTTGAACGCAGCCATGGTTTCTTCACTATGGATAACGCGGCCGTGGCCTTGCCCTTGAGTGGTTATTAAACGAATATTTTCAGCACTGTTAGCGGCTGTTTCAGAGGTTGAGAAACAGGCAAATCTATCCCGCTTATCATGGACAATAACCGTATTTTGCTTCCGCGATAGCAGATATTGGTATGGGTCGATGGTATCGAGAGAATATTGATACTGCTGTTCCAATTCGGCCACAATCTCGCGAAACAATTTCATTGAATAGCCTGATTTACTCACGATTTCAAACAGACTGTCAATGTAGTTCAATACAGGTGCAATGAGTAAGAAAGGAACGTGCTGGATTTTATCATGGCTGCTTTCTAATACCGATGCAGACCCCATGCTGTGGGCGACAACACCTGCTATATTATCTTGAGTGTCGAGCAATTCGTCAAACGCATTAATAAAACCGGGCAAATGGCTGTATTCGCCTTCACTTTGGCCGTGTGCGGGATGATCATAGGCTAGCGCGGTAAAACCCAGCTGGGCAATAAGTTGCATCAGAGGGTAAAATTGACTGGCACTGCCTGACCAGCCGTGACACATTA
>JBLHPA010000106.1:0-9632 GCA_047628235.1 Moritella sp. | reverse complement strand
CACCTATTTGCAAGGTCGAACCATCTTTTACTAATGGCACTACGTTAGCGGCAATCTGTTTATCGAGGTCACTCGGTTCACTCGGTTCAAATGCGGGAATTTGATGAGTAAGTTCAACCAGATCATCAATTTGGCTGATATGCAGGCGATTAGTTTCACCACCAACCACAGGTTGCAGTTTATTGACAATAACGCTTACGTGGCTCACGTGATTTAACGCTTCGATATTGCCACAACCGCCACAGGGACCTAATGAAAAATAACCATTTTCATCCGGCGAGCTCACTTCAATAACCATTTTGTTGGGGTTAAATTCTTTTATCAGGCCAGCTTCATTAGATAAATGTGTGGAAGTCACCGTCAGGTTGGCATCTTTACCCAGGTTCTTTTCGAATGGGCCTAAAAACATCGAGTGATAATTCACTCTGCCACGGTATTCAGAATTCCAGATCTTATATTTAGGGTTCATTAAAAAACCCCCAAATAGCGTTACATTAGTCAGGTGGTGGCTGCATTGCTCCAACCCCATGATAAATGGAATAGGTTGACTGAGTGCCGCAGAGGTCCAGATCCTATCGTTAGATTTAACGCTCATTAATAATTGTGGTAACGAAATTTTCTTGGATTTATATTGTTCATACCATTCTGGCTGTTTTACAAGATCCAAATCTGCAGCCACAGATTTTTTGCTTTTAGTCGTCATGCCAAACCTTAGCCTTAGTGTTAATAAAATACAGTATTAGAAGTGGTCGTGGAGACCAGTCGCATAAAACTATAAATCATTAGGCTTATTCATTTTTTGCTCAATCGGCCAAGTTGTATTCCCAATTTGCCAGCACTAAAAACTTATACCTTGCTCACAAAAAGCCAACTATTTATGGATACAGCATCATTTAGTACCTCTAACTTGTTAATCTGATTGATATCACAGTTTTTACACGTGCCCTAAAAAGCCAACGATTTGGCCGATTAGGCCAAGCGAACATATTTTTTCAGCTTAATATTAATTAAATAACCACATACAGTTACGCTATTGAAATAAGCTTATGTCAGGAAAGTGAGATGAAAACAAACATTGAAAAGCAGCCTGAATTTGCCATCAATAAAGGCTGGTATGATCTACTTACAGCAGTGGCTTCTGATTATAAACTTAGTGCACAAGCGTTAATTCCAGAGGCCCATCAACAGCAGTTTTTTAACAATCAACTGGATGTTCGTCTCGCCCGTCAACTCAGTCATCGGATGGTCGAAGCATCCGGAGATGAACTGCTTCCTGTTAATGCTGCTGAAAATATTGATGCGCTGAGCTTTGGCACTCTCACATTGGTATTATGGACATCACCAAACCTGTATCAGCTAATGCAACACTGCGCTGAATACTCGACATTATTTGGTAGTCCGGTACGGGTTATATTTAAGGAGACACCACAGGGAGACGGTGAATTTTGGTTGCTGGATATCGATTCGAACGCTAAGCAAGTGAATGTCACCCACGTGGGTTTAATGTTAGTTATCGCCACTCTGGGACAATTTATTCTAAAAACAACCACGTGTGATGATCTCACCTTTGATCTTTTCATCTCAGGCGCGCATATTTCAGTCGCTTCAGTGTCAATCATCGAGAGTAAATACAACTGCCGATTACACTTAAACTCTCCAGTCCCCAAGCTTCGTATCGCCCGTAAATATCTGTTTAGATCACTTAAAAACGCCAAACATGCGTCCGGCAGCATACTGCTTCAAGCTTATAAAGTTTTTGACGATGCTGACAACCTCGCCGCCATATCAGGAGAGGTATTAGCCAAAGCGCTGCGTATCAGCGTGCGAACATTAAACCGCAGACTCGGCGAGCTCGATACGAACTATCGTAGCCTTATCGACAAATATAAACTTGAAAAAGCAATGAACATGCTACATCAGAGCGACAGCAATTTATCGGAAATCGCTTTCCAACTCGGATTTTCGGATCTCAGTACCTTCTCTCGCGCCTTTAAACGCTGGACCGGTACTTGCCCTTCTAAAATAGCGTAAAACAATCTACTTAGATCTAGTGCCGAAGATTAGCAACTTACATTCTCTTTAATTACATCAACCAACGTCGTAGTAGCAAGTGGGAATACTTTATCGTAAGCCCAGTTGTAACCAAAACTATGAACAGATAAAATATCGCTAATCCAAGCTCCATCATTAAAGCGGCAGTGAAATCGCTAGTAAACTCAACACAAAGTCGAGCGCATCGATCACGCAGTAGGTCCTTGAGGACAAATCATTCTATCAGCTCAAGTGGTTGGAAGGTTAGTAAGTGGTGCCATCGTAGGAATGATTTGATTGCTGCACATTAGATAAAAGAATGCCTAAATGATACAAAACGATCAGGTACATAACATGAATTACAAGCGGAATCGAACAAGCAAGGGATTTTCATTTTATGGATAATACAGCCTTCGTCCTTGAAGGTAGATTTTAATTCTGTAAATTTAGTATTTTGTCAACTAGAAGCTTACGTTTGCACGTAAGAACACCTTATCATCCGAGTCAGAAGCAAATTTGTAATCCGTAACAAGTTCCACGTGTTCGTTAAGCTGGTAAGACGCACCTGCGGTGAAGTAATCATCAGTTTCGGCGGTATCAACTATGTTGTAAGACGTGGCTAAAGATAGCACCTCAGATAACGCATAAGCGCCAGAAATAGCATAACCAGTTAAATCAGTAACATTGCCAGCATGGTCTGTAGTTTCAGCCATTGCATACTTAGCCGCAGTTTGAAGATCACCAAATGTAGCAATCGCACCTACAGTATAAGCATCTTTTATATCATAGTGACCAACCTCAGTCGCTGAAGTATAAGTACCAGCAAGTTGAACGTTCGAGATATTAACAGAGCCACCAACAGCATATGAATCGAATTCAAAGTCATAAGAAGCACCAACGGCATAATTATCACCCGTAAACTTGTGGTTTATCATTTGCTCGGTGCAAGCAACTTCATCGGCATTCACACCAATACCAAACTCTTTTGATAGGTCGCCAAAGCCAGCATAATCATCGGCAATACCGCACTGTTGACCAAGAGTCGTCTTACCAAGTTCGGTAAGAGCACCAATAGTGAGTCGGTCAACATCATACATGCTGTCGCCGCCGACATAGGCTTTATCGTCAAATTCTGAGCCTGAAAATTTAATGCGGGCTTCACCACCACCGATAACGGCAAAGTTTTCACTTAGGCGAATGGTTACATCTCCGCCCGCCTTAGCCATGTTTGAGTATATGAAGTCGTCATCTTGGTCTCCAATTTGCGCTGTGCCACCTAATTCTGCGCCTATGTAACCGACTCTGTCTATTTTTACTGCTGCGAATGAAGTTCCGGTAATCACTGATAATGCGAGTGCTAATATTGTCTTTTTCATTTTAAGTTCTCAAGTTTGCGAATAGTTGTGTGTGCCCTCGCAATGTATATCGACCAATGATCTCCCACAACGCAACGTGACACAGCGTGCGATCCTTATCACTGAAAACGAGAGAATTCTCTCTGTTTTTGAGAGGTCCGAACAAATAACACACCCTAACAAGAGGTACTTTTAGTGTATACGACCACTTTAGAGATAAAAATTAGCGAATTATCAATATAAAAACCAGAATATAAAAACTTACGGCCAATACCACTCAGCCGATTAACGCTGTGCCAGAATAGCGCTACGGGTATTATTCTGGGCAAATAGGACAGCCATTCATTACCTCCAGACAATCATTCCAAGCTCAACATATTCACTTTAAAATAATGAATTTAAATAGAAAAATAAAAAAACAAAGACACAAAGACACCTCTGGACGAAGTGCATTTTATTAAATTGAAGTTCGAGTTTTATTTAACGATCAACCAACGCCGTTTTGGATTAAGGTATTGCAGGACTTTAGGAGGAAAAGTACACAGGGTGTCATTATTCGCCACCCACCAACTGATATTTCCGTAATAGCCCGCGCAATTGATGATAGCTTAACCCTAACAGCACCGCAGCGTGGCGTTGATTGAACCTAGCTTGCTGTAGCGCTTTTTCCAGCAACGCTATTTCCTGACTATATTGCCATTGCCGCAAATTGATGGGTAAGTCGACATTTGCTTGCAGCGTGCTGGCAATGACCGCCTCCGGATCTACCGCTGCATTGTTGTCCCGCCAGGATACATAAAAAGGGTCGATGATGATGTCGTTAACAGGTTTATCCTCACTATTGTGACGAAAGATTGACCGCTCGACCACATTTTTCAACTCACGAATATTACCCGGCCAAGAGCTACTAAGCAGAGCACTACAGGCTTCAGGAGTAAATCCTGCAAAGTAGCCAAAACCAAGCTCCCGACACATACGGACGGCATAATACTCCGCTAAAGGCATAATGTCTTCGCGGCGCTGGCGTAAAGGCGGCAGGTGAATAATATCAAAGGCTAACCGATCTAACAGGTCTGCTCGGAATTGTCCGGCTTCCGCCAGTTTCGGCAAGTCTTCATTGGTCGCACAGATCAAGCGGACATTAGCGTGACGCGCAGTACTGCCCCCGACCCGCTCATACTCGCCGTATTCGATAACTCGCAAAAGTTTTTCCTGCACTCTTAGCGGTGCGTTGGCGAGTTCATCAAGAAATAACGATCCATTTTCAGCCCGCTCAAACCGTCCTGAATGCCGACCTTTCGCGCCAGTAAAAGCACCCGCTTCATGACCAAACAGTTCACTATCAATGAGCCCTTCGCTTAACGTGGCACAATTGAGTGTCACCAAAGGTTGCTCCCAGCGTTTTGAGAGAAAGTGAACGCGTTTGGCGATCAGTTCCTTACCCGTGCCCCGCTCACCAATAATGAGAACAGGGCGTTCTAAAGGCGCGAGTCGTGAAGCTTGATCCAGCACACTGAGAAAAGCATCTGACTCACCGATCATATTGTCTTTTTTACTCATGGTTAATCTCGCTAATTAATGGCGTATTTACCCATTAATTTCCCGCATGTCCACCCGACTGTAAAATTAAGTGGCTGATTTATAAAACTACATTAATACAAGTATAGTTGGCATACAACTTGTAATCTTTAATTGTATCTGGGATATATTATTAATCCAGAAAACAACGATTGAACACGGTTTATTTAAGGAGTTTTTATTATGGGTATTTTTTCTCGGTTTGCTGACATTGTGAATGCCAATGTCAATTCGCTGCTGGACAAAGCTGAAGATCCACAAAAAATGATAAGAATGATCATTCAGGAGATGGAAGACACCTTGGTTGAGGTGAGAACGACGTCAGCACGGGCACTTGCGGATAAGAAAGAGCTGCAACGTCGCATCCATGGCGTTGAAGCAAAGATGCATGACTGGCAAGTAAAAGCGGGGTTAGCGCTGCAGAAAGCACGGGAAGATCTGGCGCGGGCCGCATTGATAGAGAAGCAAAAATTAGCCGATGTGGCGCTCGCTTTAAATGAAGAATATAAGTTAGTCGTTGAGACCATCGCTAAACTGGGATCAGAGGTGAGTGAATTAGAAGCTAAGCTGCAAGAGACACGGGCTCGACAACAGACACTGGTGATCCGCCATCAGGCCGCGGGTAATCGACGTGATGTACGCCGCCATCTGGATACGGGTAAGGTCGATGAAGCCCTATCAAAATTCGAGCAGTATGAACGGCGCATTGATGAAATGGAAGCACAGGCAGACAGCTATGGTCTCGGTCGTGATAAGCCGCTGCATGAAGAATTCGCAGACTTGCAGGCAGACGACGAGATAGACAAAGAACTCGCACGGATGAAAGCGACGATCAAAGATAAAAAACACACAAGCAAACAACCGAAAGAACAAAAACAAGACAAACAGTAATCCTAAGAATTGAATATTTCAAGATTGGAAATGAATCAATTTATCATCAAATGATTACTCCTGTTCAAAATAAGGAGAATAAGGAATGTCTATGAGTTTTATTATAGGGCCAATCATCGTATTTTTAGTGGTGGTTGCACCTCTTTGGTTGATTTTACATTACCGTAGCCAGCGCCAGACCAGTCTAGGACTATCCGGGGAGGAACACGAACAGCTGCAGGCATTGGTCTCACGCGCAGAGCAGATGCAGGAGCGTATCGTCACCTTAGAGCAAATTCTCGATGCCGAGGCACCCCAATGGAGGCAAAAATGATAAATAGAAAATTATATCGCGATCCCAAAAATGGCATTTTCGGGGGCGTTTGCGCTGGGCTGGCAGAATATTTTGGTATTGAAACCTGGATGGTACGAATACTGGTAGTATCAGCTTTTTTATTGAGTGCTGGCTTTTTTGTAATACTGGCTTACATCGCCGCCTGCTTGATTCTGGAAAAGATACCAGAGGATCGAAAACAGCAACAGAGTGTGTATAAAGCGCATAACGTAAAACAAAAATCCTGGCAGGCCGGCCGCTCCGCAGCGCAAATATTGCAGAGTGTAGACACTGAACTGACTGAAATGGAGTGCAATATTCGGCATATGGAGGCTTACGTGACCTCTTCGGCATTTAAAGTTGAGCGGGAGATTAACGATCTTTAAGCGCTAAACGTGACATGGCTGATCACGAAAACGTAGAAGGCCAGCGATGCTGCACTGGAGGTAGTAAATACCTGCGTGACTAAAAACGGATGAATAAATAACAGCTAATTCATCGCACATAGAAATTGTGACCGGTGATCTCACTCATTTACCCTCACAACAAAAAACCTTTGCCTGGTACCCCGCTCAAAATAACACCTTTTTGCCTACGAATGAAAATCGAGATTTAGTGGTGACTAATACCGAAATTTCAATCACTAAAATAATGCAGGAAAAGGGCTACAGTCTGGTGCCCATTGAGCAAAACCCAGATTTTCTTATTGGCTATGGACTCGCCCTTGAATCGCAACTATCTGATGATGAGATTTTTGATAAAGTAGGTATGGTCGTTGGTTTATCTATCGAGGGAGTGGATAAAGACAGGTTCCAAAAAGATACCGCGCTGGTGGCGCTATACCTGCATGGCGATAACACGCCTAAGTGGCGCGTACTGGCGCAAGGTTTTACCGATACCGACAAATCAAAGCAACACCGTAAAGACAACATTTATGCCGTCATGCTGTCTATGTTAAGTCCCATTCCCACAGCGTAAATGCGGTAAGATCACCACCAGCATCGATCGACAAGGCCATGAATGCATTTTCAACCAATGCAAACTGCTGCATGCTATCAGGGAAATGCTGCGGATATTTATAGTTGCGTTCTTTCCAGCAGCTTATCTGGTCGTCGATATTACGCGTGCAGTAACCACCGAAATAGCCATTTGCCATGACATCTTTATATTTGCCAGGCAATTGATGGTCAATATCAGGCCACCGCCATTCACTGGTCCACCCCAAGCCACGACCTGACCATTGCCCAATAATAACCCCGTGGTATTATTGCCGCTTTCACCACATCTTGAGGCGGCTGACAAAATTGCTGGGTTCGCGAAAACAGCAGCACACCACTGCCTGTAGCCCGTTGCATTGCAAAACCACAATGGGTCGGCCAAACCTGAGTAACATTAGCGTTAAGGTAAGGCCGCCATCCCACGTAAGGTTGTAACTCCTTGCTAAACTCAACGGAGCCATCAGCATACAAGCGCAGCTTATGCACTCGATTACATAAATCGAGTTGCCTAAAGTAGTTCAGTGGTTTTTTGCTGCTCGCCCTTGAATAGCAATAACTCACGGCATCGTCATTACAAAAATCACCCTGAGAATCGACGTCCAGATTACCTTTACCGAATCTAGCCATCCATGTAATAACGTCTTCGTTACCCTGCAATTCCGCTTTGCCATACCAGTGACGCGCTAAAGCAGTATCTTTCAGGGTTTTAGTCTGTTCAGTAAAAACGATCCGTTACTGTTTACAGCAACGCAGAATGGCTTGCGTTTACACCTGTTTGCGTTATTTCTTGATGGCTTTATATTTTTATCTTCGGTGTATTTTATGGCGGTTAATCAAGGCGGCAAAGCCCTGGCGATCTCTATCGGTAATATGCTCATTCAACTGCCCTTTTTGTATCTACTACCACAGTGGTTTGGAGTAAATAGAATCTGGCTTTCTGTGCCTATCTCAAATATCACCCTTACCCTGATTGTGGCGCCTGTTTTATGGCGGAATATTCAAAAAGCATCAAGTCGGATAACGCTAACTTGAAAGCGAGTGAAGGTATGGCGATGACACAGTAATGACCTTTTATTTATTCTCTGCCTGAGAGATCGCTTGGAAGTGAGCGCTTAACGTGTGGTGTCCATAGGTTGGAGCAACCATATCCTGCGCCATCGCAGTAAGAAAAAACTCCACTGGCCCGCCCAACTTCTCAGGTAACATAGTGACAAAGCGCAAAGCTAATTTTCTCATCCAATCAGGTGAATAGGTGATCCGCACTGTTTTTTCTTGTGCATTAAAAGCGAGCTCTGCTATCTCGTTGGCGGAAAAAACTTCAGGCCCACCCACATCAAACTCACGCGTCTCGCTTTCTATCACGTCCAAACAGAATTGCGCCAGATCGTCGCCATGGATTGGATTGAATCGTACATCGCCTTTACCAAAAAGATAAACCCGACCCGCTCTCGCCATTGCATAGAACGCTTCAATATCAGAATAAAAACCATTTGGCCTCACAACACAAGGCGCTAACCGCGTTGAGGCAAGTAACTTAACAGCAAACCGCTCTTTTGCCTGAAGCAGTCTCACGCTCTGATATTTAGGGGCATTAAACGCTGAAATATAAATAAATTTTTTAACACCTGCCCTTTCCGCTTCTTGCAATAAGTTCAGGTTGGCCTGATAGTCAACATCCATATAGCCTAACCCGTCTTTTTGACGGGTAATGCCCACGCAGGAAATGACCACATCAATGCCGTCACAGCAGCCATATAAAGTATCGGCATCAGTCACCTGGGCCAACTCAATTTGTTCATCAAGCAGCCCCATTTCTGTCAGTTTGGTTTTATTTCTCGCCAGTGCTTTAAAATCAGTTTCTTTTTTGAGTAGCGCTTTAACAATATGGCTTCCCAGGTAGCCAGTTGCACCTGCGACTAAGATGCGGGGATTTGCTGTCTTCATTTGGACTCCTCCGAAAGAGTGTGGGATAAAAACAATCGGGTACCAGAAGCGATATGCCTCTCTAACTGCTTGCTATTCATCTCCATTTTCCCTGTCATTCTTGCCCGATCATAAAAACCACTGCGCCAGATATGAAATAGAATATCTCCTAAACTATCGGTATCGAACAAAGGGGAAGTAATACCGGCCTGTTCAAGCAACTCGCTAATTTGACTCACAGCTTGCTGTGGGCCATTTCTATAAAGCGCTTCTTTAAGTTCGATAAATTGCGGACCGGCGGCCAGCATCGCATTATCGAAGGCGATGACTCTGGGCTGACTGATTAACGTCATCAGTTCAACACCTAGGCTTATCAGCACTTGCTCAAGATCCGACGGTTTTCTTAAATTGACACCGTCACTATGCAGAGCCTGATCAAGCGCACTTTGGGTAAATGTTTCAACATAGGCGCCCAATACACCTTTAATATCGCCAAAACGACGGTATAAAGTAGCCTTAGATATCCCAGCATTTTTTGCGATT
>JBLHPA010000105.1:0-9671 GCA_047628235.1 Moritella sp. | reverse complement strand
AGACCCTAAACCGACGATGTATCCAGAATCACCTGTTGATAGCATAGTAACTGCGGAGTTTGCTGCACGTGCACCAGAGGTAGTTACGTATCTCAAGCAACGTTCGTTTAAAAATGCGGAAATGAATACACTATTAGCATGGATGGAAGCGAATCAAGCCGATGGGGATTATGCGATGGAGCACTTCCTCGTTGAAAATGAATCAAAATGGTCAACATGGCTAACCCCTGAGGCTATCGGAAAAGTGAAACAGGCGATCTTAGCGTTATAACCTTAGCGCGCTTTAAAGCCCACATTCGATTAACTGAAATCACATTTTATGGTTTTTGAAGTGGTCAACTGGCAGAGGGCAAGACACCCCCTACTTTTCCTACTTAAAAAGGTTTGGGTGTCCCAGCAGAAGCTGCCAACTTAGTCAACATCACCACGGCGCTCATAGCGATACTGCGACAAGTATTAATCACCCTGCTTTATCCAATAATCAAGCAAGTAACGCGAGATTGAATCCGTCCGCGGCACTTTCAAACCTTCACTGTCATCGCCCCATTCTCCAAACGATTGCAATTCAGCACGGGAAAACCAGCGGGCATCATCTAATTCATCTTTATCTACCTGGATTTCATCACTACAGGCATCGGCAATAAAACCTAACATCACCGATGATGGAAATGGCCAAGGTTGCGAGGCGATATACTGCACATTATTAACTGTAATCCCCGACTCTTCGTGTACTTCCCTTGCTACTGCACTTTCCAACGTTTCACCCGGGTCAACAAAACCAGCTAAGGCTGAAAACACACCCTCAGGCCATGACGCCTGGCGACCTAACAAACAGCGTTCAACACCGTCAGTAAAGTGCTTTTTAACGATCATGATCACGGCAGGATCGGTGCGCGGAAATGTCTGATGCCCGCAATCTTGATTGCTGCACAACCTCGCATGCCCTGCGGCCACCAATGTATTCACTGTGCCACAGCGCCCACAAAAACAATGGGAGCGATGCCAAAAACATATCCCGCGAGCCAGTGCCAGTAATGATGCTAATTGGTTATCAAGCACCACGGCCAATTGGCGTAAATCAATAAACTCACCCTGTAGTAAAAAACCCGCCAGCAACGCCTCATCAGCATGGGTTAAGTCCAAAGCAAAGTAAGGCGTGTCTTCATTATTTTCATCCAAGCCTAAAAACACAGCATCTTCTAAATGTAAGTGCTGTACAGCCTCCAGCGTTAAAAATAATGGTGCATGTTCACCCTGACTAAAGTAGTTTTGATCTGAATGCGTTAATACCCAACGACTATTGTTATTTTTTTGGCTCTCTAACCACTGCGGGCTCTTACGCTGATTTGATGCACGGTTAAGTAACATCTCACTGAATTTAAGCATCACTATCATCCTTACTTTTTAGTTGCGCCGATAAATTGTCAGCCCAAGATTGGGCCCATGGTGTCATAGGTTTAATTAATAATGCCAATGCCAGCGCTTGCTCAGTTAGCCCATAACCAGTGTCTGTTTTCATCACTAAGCCCAGCTGCCAGATAATACCTAAGCACCAAGTTCGCCCTACCAGATCAAATAAAGCCATAATAGGCTTACCAGTTGATGACCCTCTGACTGGCTCACCGGGTATTGGCAATGTCATTGATCTCGCTCATAAACGTTGAAATTGAGACACAGCATAGCACCGCTACACAAAGTGTAGCAACAAGCTTATATCCTTATTCACGCAGCTTTATCTCACTGCCTGCAGTAAGTAAGTTGTTTATTTTTCACAAGATAAAGCGAACTTACATTTAGTCAACAATAAAGCACAACGCTATACCTGTAAGTCTCACACAAACGCTTAGAGCACGAAATATATTCAATTATAAAAACACTTTATTCAGTATTAAAACCCAGTAAATTCAAGCTTACTTGAATTTTAATGCTGAAATTGTTAGTATATCCCTCGTATTTTTTATTTAGGGCTCTAATCACTTTCGTTTTGAAGGGCCATTTCGTTTTTACTTTTCGATTAAAAAGTATTGCAGGGACAAAACATTTGAGTATCATTTTGGATAACACATTAAAGAAATACAGTATTGAAACAACGGACTATCAGGTTGGTCAAGACAACGTCCAAAAATGGGGTTTCGATATTCATAACCGCGTATTTGGGATCAGCGCAGGCCTTATTCTTATCTTCCTTTCGACACTCCTCATCGCCGATCCCAGCACCTCAAAAGACATGTTAAATACCCTTAAGAACGGCATCATTGAAGACTTTGATGTTTTCTTCATGTGGTCAACCAACTTTTTCGTATTTTTCACTTTGGTACTGATGCTGTCACCGCTTGGTAAGATCCGTATTGGCGGCAAAGAAGCCAAGTCAGAGCATTCCACAATTTCATGGATGGCGATGCTGTTTGCTGCAGGCATGGGCATCGGTCTACTGTTCTGGGGTGTTGCTGAACCTACCGCTTACTTTACTGACTGGTGGGGCACGCCATTTAATGTAGAACCGTTCACACCTGAAGCTAAGTCATTAGCCATGGGTGCGACTATCTTCCATTGGGGTATTCACGGCTGGTCAATCTATGCGATTGTAGCGCTCGCGCTGGCATTTTTTACCTATAACAAGGGATTACCGCTGTCGCTTCGTTCTGTATTCTACCCAATATTTGGTGACAGAGCATGGGGCTGGTTAGGACATGTCGTCGATATTATGGCGGTACTATCAACCCTATTTGGTTTAGCCACTTCGCTGGGGCTGGGGGCACAACAAGCCACCAGCGGTATCAACCATGTATTTGGTACTGATGGCGGTATCGGTATGCAACTTGCTGTCGTTACGTTTGTGACGTTGGTTGCTATTTGCTCTGTTGTTCGCGGTATCGATGGTGGTGTTAAAGTATTGAGTAACATCAATATGCTGTTTGCATTAGCCTTACTGATATTCGTTACGTACGTCAGCTTTGATATTGTTATGGCATCGATTCCAGACACATTCATGGCCTATGTGGAAAACATCATTGGTCTGAGTAACCCGCACGGTCGTGAAGACACGACATGGATGCACGGTTGGACCGTATTCTACTGGGCGTGGTGGATTTCATGGTCACCCTTTGTAGGTATGTTCATTGCCCGTATTTCTAAAGGTCGAACAGTACGTGAATTCCTGTTTGCAGTGATCTTTATTCCCACGTTGATGACCATCATTTGGATGGCTGTTTTCGGTGGTATTGCGCTCGATCAAGTAGCCAACAAGGTTGGTGAGCTGGGTGCTAATGGTTTGACTGATATTTCACTCTCTCTGTTCCACGTATACGATGCGCTACCCTACGGGTCTGCTATTTCGATTCTTTCGGTTGTGCTGATATTAATCTTCTTCGTAACATCATCAGATTCAGGTTCACTGGTGATCGACAGCATCACCGCTGGCGGCAAGATAGATGCACCAATCCCACAGCGGATCTTCTGGGCAACAGTAGAAGGTGCCATCGCGGCAGTGATGTTATGGGTTGGCGGTAAAGAAGCACTGCAGGCATTACAGTCTGGCGTTGTTGCAACTGCTCTGCCATTCACCTTTGTCCTGTTACTGATGTGCGTCAGCCTGGTTAAAGGCTTAAACAGCGAACGCGCTTTATACCAATAACGGGTAGATACAGAAAAACTCTGTAATACACCCTAATGTCATAACCGGTCTCAACCCCATATTTGAGGCCGGTTTTTTATTTTATAACGACAGAAAATTACGGTCCCCCCCCACACAATCTTGATGCGGCACACCCTATTTTCCTTCAACGTAATGCTATTTAGGACCCCTTGCCGATACTTTATGCATCATTAACTTCACCCAATAATTGTTTAGAGTTCAAAATATATAAAAGCAACAAAAAACCAATGACAATCAATAAAAAACTGTAAATACAGTAATACTTGAACTTTAATGCTAAAAACGTTAGTATGCACCACACAATTTTTAATTAGTGGTCTAATTAATTTTATTTCTACATACCCATGACCATTCAAAATACAGCAATCAGAAAATCGAAACGTGACCAAATTCAAGGCATGAAGTTAATGATCTCGTTATTCTAAATCAAAACGTCATGACACCGAAAATAGTTACTTTCGCCTTCCGATTCGAGAGACTCGTTTGAAAGCCAACATTGCGTTGCAATATTTGAAAAGGGAATTCCATTCTCTGCATATTGCGTCTTATTCCGATGTTTAAACAGGCCTCTGAGTGAGTGGTAATGGGATGCCCAAGCCACTTCAACATGCAAGATTCAGAGCTTTTTGGGGGAATATAGTTCGAACGAATTAGATGAAGGAATGGTGCACCATTTCAGGTATATTTTGTGAAGAAATATGTTTCCAAAAATGCTCCCGAAGGGCGAGTTTCATTGTCTTTTATACTGCGTTAGCCAAACTCAAAATAGAATAACTATTTATTCATTTGACTGCCTTGCCTAAAAGACAATGAATTCTCGCTGAACCCTGCATCTAGAAGTAGCTTGGATATATAGACCATTTCGTTTTTACTTTTCGAATAAAAAGTATTAAAGGACAAAACATTGAGTATCATTTATGGATAGCATATTACAGAAATACAGTATTGAAACGACTGACTATCAGATTGGTCAGGATAACATTCAAAAATGGGGATTTGATATACATAACACCGTATTCGGGGTTAGCGCCGGGCTTATTCTCCTCTTCCTCTCGACACTACTAATCGTTGACCCTGCTACCGCTAAAGAAGCACTAAATAGCCTCAGAAACGGCATTATTGCAGACTTTGATGTCTTCTTCATGTGGTTAGCTAACCTTATCTTAATTTTCACCCTTGTATTGATCCTGTCGCCATTTGGTAAGATCCGTATTGGCGGCAAAGACGTGTCGCCTGAGTATTCAACAGCTTCATGGCTGGCGATGCTGTTTGCCGCAGGTATTGGTATTGGTCTTATGTTCTGGGGCGTTGCTGAGCCGGCGGCTTACTTCACTGATTGGTGGGGCACACCCTTGAATGTAACGCCATTCACGCCGGAAGCAAAATCGCTGGCGCTGGGAGCGACAATTTTCCATTGGGGTATTCACGGCTGGGCAATCTATGCCGTTGTTGCGCTTTCACTCGCATTTTTTTCCTATAACAAGGGACTGCCGTTATCGGTTCGTTCGGTATTCTATCCGATCTTTGGCGACAGAGCCTGGGGCTGGCTAGGTCATACCGTCGATATTATGACCGTATTAGCAACCTTGTTCGGTCTGGCAACCTCGCTTGGTCTGGGGGCAATGCAAGCCACCAGTGGTATCAACCACGTATTTGGCACTGATGGCGGCATTGGTATGCAGCTTATCGTCATTACCTTTGTCACGACGATTGCCATTTTTTCTGTTGTTCGAGGCACCGATCGCGGCGTTAAATTATTAAGTAACATCAATATGATTGTTGCATTCGCGCTGCTGGTAATCGTTATCTACACCGGTTTTGATGTTGTGAAGGTTTCGATCCCGGAAACATTCGTTGCTTACGTAGAAAATATTATTGATTTGAGTAACCCTCACGGTCGCGATGACACCGAATGGATGCATGGCTGGACAGTATTCTACTGGGCGTGGTGGATTGCATGGTCACCCTTTGTCGGCATGTTTATTGCCCGTATATCTAAGGGCCGTACAGTTCGCGAATTCCTGCTCGCAGTGCTTTTTGTTCCGACGCTGGTGACGTTAATCTGGATGGCGACTTTTGGTGGCATTGCAATTGATCAGGTGGTCAATAAGGTCGGTGAACTGGGTGCCAATGGTTTAACTGATATTTCACTTTCCCTGTTCCACGTATTCGATGTTCTGCCATATGGCTCTATCATCTCTGTCATTTCGATTGCACTGATACTGATCTTCTTCGTCACCTCGTCGGATTCAGGCTCATTAGTCATTGACAGTATCACTGCGGGCGGAAAGCTGGATGCACCCGTCCCACAGCGAATCTTTTGGGCTACGATTGAGGGGGTTATTGCGGGCATGATGCTTTGGGTTGGCGGTAAAGAAGCGCTGCAGGCATTACAGTCCGGCGTTGTGGCTACAGCCTTACCCTTCTCCTTTGTTCTGATAGTGATGTGCGTAAGCCTGGTTAAAGGTCTCAACAGCGAACGCGCCTTATACCAATAACGGTAGATACAGAAAAGTTCTGTAACGCACCTTAATACCATAACCGGTCTCAATCCAATGTTTGAGACCGGTTTTTTATGTTCTAGTCTCCCCCCATTTTTAAAGCATATGTAAAACTACCTACAAAATTTCGTGTGAAAAACATCCCAATGACTTACAATCAATTAAATATTTAAGTTTATATAAGCTATCTTAAGCCAATGACACAAGATGAACGATTGCTTAGTATGCAAACTTGGCTGCTTGAGCAGGGAAAAATAACACTCACGGAGGTGTGTGAGCGCTTTTATATTTCTCGAGACTCCGCACGCCGAGACCTGATAAAGGTAGCACAACTCCCCGGGATCCAACGAGTTAGAGGTGGTGCGATCTGCGTGCCAGTGACGGCTAATGTCGAGGCTTATCAGCAAAAGAGCATAACCCCAGCCAAGCTTGCCATTGGACGCGTTGCGGCAAGCCTTGTAGATACCAACGACTATATTTTGCTGGATACAGGCACAACCCTCTCAGCCATGGCTTCACACCTTCAGGCACCGCTTACTGTTGTGACCAATTCAGTGGACTGTCTGACAACATTGTCTCGGGATAAACACATTGGCGTACACTTATTAGGTGGGCAGTTTAATGCGTTTCACCGCGCCATTCTTGGCACCACCGCGATTCAACAATTGTCAGCCTATCGGGTCAATAAAGCCTTTATTGGCGTATGTGCATTATCGGAACATGGTTTATCGACCACCAGCGAAGCAGAAGCGTCCATAAAACAAGCCATGATCGCGCAGGCGGCAATGGTGGTACTCGTGTGCGACAGCAGCAAGTTTGGCCAGCAACACTTCTTCCACATTTGTGGCTTGGACAAAGTAGACGTGATAGTGACAGACCAGCCCCCGTCAACATCGCTTAAGCGCATCATTGCAACACATAAAATTCACCTGATAGTGACTGAACTTTCTAAAGAGAATAAATAATTATGGCTTTAACACCGATTAAAACAGCCGTGATAGGCTACGGGTTTTCCGCAAAAACGTTTCACATCCCTTTCATTGCGAGCTTGCCTGAATTTGAATTAACCGCAATTAGCAGTAGCCAACGTGACGCGGTCAGCAATGGCTGGCCGACTGCGCAATATTACACGTCCGCCGATGAGTTACTCCAGCATTCTGACGCAGAGCTCATCATTATTACCGCACCCAACGAGGTGCATTTTGACTTGGCGAAAAAAGCATTAGAGCACAATAAACACGTCATTCTTGAAAAGCCTTTTGTGACCCGCGTGGCTGACGGAGAGGCCTTGATTGCCTTAGCGGCAGAGCAGGATCGCATAATGAGTGTGTATCATAATCGCCGCTGGGACGGTGATTTCCTTACTGTTAAAAAGCTGATTGAAGAGAAACGGCTTGGTGAGGTGAAGTATTTTGAGTCGCACTTTGATCGTTTTCGTCCTGAAGTGCGCCAACGCTGGCGCGAACAAGCAAGCAACGGCGGCGGTATCTTATTTGACCTGGGCTCGCACCTGATTGATCAAGCACTACAACTATTCGGTGTGCCAGAGGCAATCACCGCGCAGTGCCTGATAATGCGTGAAGGATCCACAAATGTGGATTATTTTAACGTGGTGATGCATTACCCCGACAAATTGGTGACCCTGCACGGCGATCTGTTCAGCGCAGGACCAAATAAACGCTTTAGTGTTAGCGGGGATAAAGGCAGCTATGAGAAACAGGGATTAGATCCGCAAGAAAGTCGTTTAATAGCAGGCGTGTTACCCACAAGCATTTGCTGGGCGGATGAAACTGTTGAGCAATATGGTCGTTTATATCACGCGGGTGTTGCTGAAACCATTATTACTGAACGCGGTGGCTACCAGCAATACTTTCTTGCCATGGCCAACGCCATTCGCTTGAATACGGCACCGCCGGTGAGTGCGCAAGACGCGTTATGGAACATTAAACTGATTGACCTAGCGATGGAAAGCAGCCGTTTAGGCAAAACCCTCGCAGTGCAGCAATACTACCCGTTGTAGTCACGACCATAGACATCCTGGCGCTATATGGGATGTCTATGTAACGTGGTCAAGTAACGGGGGTGACTTATAGTTTAACGATCATGTCTGCCATGGCTAAGCGAGATTTAGGCAATGCAGCATTATAATCTACGCTCTCGTCACGATAACCGATGGCAAGTGCAACATGGCAAACATGGCCACCAAGCTCCTCAGCAAACTCTTTGCTAACCAAATCAACATCAATGCCTTCCATCGGTGTAGAATCAATATTCAAACGTGCTAGGGTATGCAATGTATTACCTAAGGCAATATAAGTTTGTGCTTTAGTCCATGCTTCTGTGTTACCGGTTTCATCTGTATTTATCTCAGCAAATACAAACCCACCAAATGCACTTTCTTTATCTTCAGGCTTCGTACGTTTGTCTTCAATGCCTTTATCAACCACAGCTTCATAATTTACACGAGTGTAGGCAGGATTATGGGCAAAAAGAATGATGTGCGATGCGCTGAATACATGTGGCTGGTTAAACTGGAATTTATTCGCAAACGTATCATGCATACGCTGTTTTGCTGCGTCACTCTCTATAACAATAAATTTCCAAGGCTGAGAGTTTATTGAAGACGCAGATAAACGCATCGCTTCCATGATCACAGCAAGATCGTCTTGCGATACTTTTTTTGCAGGATCAAATCTCTTTGTTGTATAACGTGCAGTTAAATCGCTGATAATTGGGTGAGTCATTACATATCCTTACTGATAAATCATTATTGTAAATAGGGGGAAATTATTAGGCTACTTGAGTCATCTCATGCAACACGAAGCTTGCAACAGCACCCTCGGTTGCTTGCACATAGGCCTTCATGGGAGCATTGTTCAGATGCGTTTGCAATAGTTCACGACTTTCCCAATTTTCAAAAAAGATGAACAGTTCCGGGTTATTGTCATCTTGATGCAAATCATATTGAATGCAGCCTTTTTCCAGTCTCGTCGGTTCTATTAGCTTTAGTAATTCAGACTTTACCAAATCAACCTTATCCGCTTTCGCTTCAATTTTCGCAACAATCGTTAGCGTTTGAGCCATGTTTATTTGCCTTTCACTTTGGTGTCTGTTCATCGAATGGATGACATTATCACCTATAACTGCTATGTTGAAAACACAGTAATCAACCAAACAGTTTCAAATTATTTTTGATAATGAATATTGCCGATCTTGATCTTTTTGTGCGTACAGCGCAAACCAACAGCATTACCGCCGCCGCCCAGCAACTGGAGATGACGCCCGCCTCTGCCAGTGCAGCCTTAAAACGGTTGGAAAAACAGCTGGGGGTTCAGCTATTTATTCGCTCCACACGTAAATTGCGCATCACAGCCGAAGGCGAGCGTTATTTATTGTATTGCACCGAAGCCTTGGCTTCGCTTGAAAAAGGCAAAGCCTCGCTTAATGAGATGCAGGGAAAAATCGCAGGTGAAGTCCGCTTATCCACCTCTTCCGATTTGGGGCGCAATCTGGTA
>JBLHPA010000104.1:0-9778 GCA_047628235.1 Moritella sp. | reverse complement strand
CTAAATAATGTCTTTAAAATAACCTTATTGGTGTTTCTAAGCGCTTATATCAAAAGTACATTGATAAAGTTTCATTTTGATAAGGATATCAAAGAGTGAAATCATTTAAAAAGTTCAAGCACAGCTCTAATACTTACTCCTTTTTATATCGATTAATTGACCTAGTTAGTATCATTTTTGCTTTATTTCTCGCTACTGTTATTTATGACGCTACTTTTTCTAAGGACCATTTAATTATGGTACTGATTGTTTCTGTCGTTTTCTTATATGTGGCAGAGGCATTAGAGTTATACCAATCCTGGCGGGTTGGTTCATTTAATCGTATGACGCTTACAGTTTGGGGTTCTCTGATCGTTGCATTTATGGTTTTGTTAGTACTTAGCTTTATGTTTAAGTATTCAGAGCAAATATCACGTATGGTTGTCGGAATTTGGTCTGTTTTAACATTACTGTTTTGTTTTATGTCTCGGGTGATTAGCCATCAATTCAAAGTTGCGCGTCGTAAGTTGGGTATTAACCTGAAAAAAGTAGGTATTATTGGTGCGACTCGTGCAGGCTCGGAACTGTATAATGAAATGATGAAAAATGATGAATTGGGTTTCCAGTTTGTGGGTTTTTTTGATGATAGGAAGCAATCTCGGACTTACCGAGATCTAGTGGTTTTGAATAACGTAGAAAAAGCGATCGAAAGCGCCCGGCGTGGTGAAATTGATGTTTTATACATTGCCTTGCCATTGATGGCTGAGTACAGAGTCTCGACAATTATCACTTTACTTGGTGATACTACGGCTGATGTGCATATTGTGCCAGATGTCCTGATGTCAAGCCTGGTGCATGCACGCATCACCCATGTTGGTAATGTCGATACCTTGAGTATATTTGAATCCCCTTACCTGGGCACCAAATTGTGGTTGAAACGCACCCTAGATCTACTTGTGAGTGGCTGTATTTTAGTGCTTATCATGCCAATGTTGATGATAATTTCTGTCGCGATTAAACTTACTTCAAAAGGCCCTGTCTTGTTTAAACAACACCGCTACGGTTTACGCGGAGATGACATTCTTGTTTGGAAGTTCCGAACTATGACTGTGATGGATAGCGGGAAGGGTGATGTTATTCAAGCGACTAAGAATGATAGCCGGATCACTTCGTTAGGCCGTTTCTTACGGCGTACATCTCTCGATGAGTTACCACAGTTTTTTAATGTTCTTAAGGGAGATATGTCTGTTGTTGGTCCGCGGCCTCACGCTGTAGCCCACAATGAAGAGTATCGGAGAAAGGTGCAATTTTATATGTTACGGCATCAGGTGAAACCTGGTATCACAGGTTGGGCGCAAATTAGTGGTTGGCGTGGTGAAACGGATACGTTAGAGAAGATGGAAAAACGTATCGAGTTTGATCTGCACTATATTAAAAATTGGTCGTTATGGTTGGATGTTAAAATCATTTTCCTCACTATTTTTAAAGGTTTTGTTGGACAGAATGCTTATTAGTACTAAGCACTGATTTTTATAGACCACGTACAATATTTGCAGAGCCGGATTCACTTAGACTCTGCTGAACCTCATTTTTGTCACTAGTAATTTTGTTCATTTAATTGTAGTTTGGGTATCGTTATTTAATGGATTAATAGTGGGATCTTATGGAGTATCCAGACTTTACTGCCGAATATAAGTCGTTAATGGCAAAAAAATTAACCAAAGACGTGTTTGAGCAGCTAAAATATGTGGTTACTGAGCATGGCTTCAGTCTTGAAGATGCGATTAATTCAGGTTTGAAAAATCCAGATAGTGACATAGGCGTGTATGCCGGAGATGAGCAGTCTTATGCTTGTTTTTCCCCTTTGTTTGACCCTATCATTAAGCAATATCATGGTTTGTCTCATAACGAACTGCATGAAACCGAACTTAATCCAGCAAGAATTAATGCCGGTGATCCAGATCCTGATAACCAATACATCATTTCAACCCGTATCAGAGTGGGACGCAACCTTGAGGGAATGCCATTAGGGCCTGCCATATCTAAAGCGCAGCGAGATCAGGTTGAGGCGCGGATCGTGACTGCTTTAAACGCATTATCCGGTCCATTAGCAGGCTGTTACTACCCCTTAACTGGGATGAGCGCCACCGTGCAGAGCCAGTTAATTAATGATCATTTTTTATTCAAAGCGGGGGACCGGTTCTTCGAGGCTGGGGGGTTGAATAGAGACTGGCCAGCAGGTCGAGGTATTTATCATAATAACGAAAAGACGTTTCTAGTGTGGGTAAATGAAGAAGATCAATTAAGAATTATCTCTATGCAATCTGGTGGCAATATCAGACAGGCCTTTGAGCGTTTGGCTCAGGCGTTGACAGCGTTGGAGCAACGTTTGGATTTTGCGTTTAATCCACGGCTGGGTTATATCAGCACCTGTCCAACCAATTTAGGTACCGCTATGCGAGCGAGTGTACATATCAAACTGCCGTATTTGGCAAAGAACATGACCCAATTTAAAGCCATTGTTGAGCAACATAATTTACAGATAAGAGGCATTCATGGCGAGCATTCAGACTGTGAAGGCGGTGTATATGACATCAGTAATCGGAGGCGGCTTGGTGTGACAGAAGTGCACTGTGTGAAAGATCTCTATGCTGGCGTTGTGGCGTTAATTGCTGCTGAGGAAAACCAGCGGCTCGATAATAAATTGCTACTTTAAATATTTTTTAATTGTTGATATTCATTATTTCACTTTCTGCCTAAACGGTTGCGTGAGCATTCGTTGAATTTGACATTCCTGTTGTTGACGAAAGTAGGGCAGCCCTATTTGCATATTTAAGTGTCCCATTGTCGGCTGATCTTGATAACTGGCAAAAATCCGGTCCCACCAGGGTAGGCAAAAACCAAAATTGTGATTAGCTTCACTGCGGTTGATCGAATGATGCACTCGGTGCATGTCTGGGGTGACAAACAGATAACGTAGGTATCGATCAAATTTAACTGATAACTTGATGTTACTGTGGCTGAACATTGCGGTGAGATTAAGCAGCAGTTCAAATAATATCACAGCAACGACAGGCGCGCCGAGTGCGATGACCACTGCGATTTTGATCAACATGGAGAGGATTATTTCGATAGGATGAAAGCGGATCGCGGTGCTGACATCAATGTCGAGGTCGCTGTGATGCATGCGATGTAAGCGCCACAGCAAGGGAATTTGATGAAAGAGTCTGTGTTGTAAATAAATCGTGGCATCAAGCAGAATAATGCAAATGGTAATAGTGAATGTTGCCGATAGACTGGGATAAATATTGGCAATACTTGGTATGAGTCCCCAGTGCTGTTGCTGCGCAAATAGGGCCGCGTCGATGGCCAAGAAAGGCATAAGTAGTTTTAGTAATGTATTATTAAATAGCACAAGCGCAAGATTATTTAGCCAACGAATTCTCTTTGGCAAGGTTAGAAGGCGCTTTGGTCGATATAGTTCTGCTAAGCCTAGCAGAGCAAAAAAAATGACGAAACAACTGAGACGGAGTAAATTGCCATTAATTATAAGCCAATCTGTCATAGGGTTATCCTCACCAAACCATTAGTACCTTTAGTATATCTATTAATCATAGTGCCGTTTTTTATTGCGAATAGATATATATCAATTACGAGATAGTTTTTACTCGGTAGTATTAATAAAATATAATATTACCGTTACTTATCTCGAGGTCTCCTATGGATACTATCCCTGGTTATATGACAGAACGCCATCGCCACTGCGATGAATCTTTTATTGCTACCGAATCTGCAGTAGCAGGCAAAAATTGGTCTCTGGCTGATACACACTGGCAAACTTTTTCGGTGGATCTTGAACATCACTTTCAGCAAGAAGAGGTGGTGTTGTTTCCTGCGTTTGAGCAAGCAACTGGCATGACGATGGGGCCGACTCAAGTGATGCGTGCTGAACACTCTCAAATGAGGCAAATTGTTAGCGAAATGATGCAGCATTTATCGGAACGAAATAAGGATGGGTTTTTGGGATTATCTGAAACCTTGATGATCCTGATGCAGCAACATAATATGAAAGAAGAACAGATGCTTTATCCCATGACCCAAGCTCACCTTGCTGATCCTGCTAAGGTGTTGAAGGATGTTGCTGAGTTTTAACAAGGTATACATATGTCCCAACTGAAACAGATAAATATTAATGTTAGCTACCTGGAAGCGCCTGAACCGATGCGGCAAATTTTGATGGCGTTGGGGCAACTTAAACAGGGCCAGTATCTAACGGTGAACCACCGTAAAGATCCTGTCCCTTTATATCAAAAACTCGATGAGATGGGGTTTGTCTATTTTATTCAGTGTGCTATTAATAAAAAGGTAAATAGTACAAACGCAGAATTTAGTAGCGAAGCAGAATTTTTGATTACGATAGCCTTTAAATCCGATGCCAAAGCGATACAAGCCTTGTTAGGATTGGAGAACGGATGAATCTTGCCGGTTTAGATTTTGATAAGATACCGCCATTTTCAGTGCCGATCCGATTTTTTTTCGTGGCAACGCTGTTTGCATTTGTAAGCGCATTCATTATTATGATGGCAGGAGAGTCATTATGGTTAAGTCGTTGGCATCCTGCTACGTTAGCATTGACTCACGCTATTGTTATTGGCGTGATATCTATGATCATGTGTGGGGCTATACTGCAATTATTGCCAGTACTTGCGGGTAAGTCTCTCCCTTACGTGCAGGCGGTTTCAATGCTGACTTTATCTGGGCTCGGCCTTGGTACATTGTTGCTAGTGAGCGCTTTTTGGTTTAGTTATCCCCCCTTGTTTCAATCGGCTTTACTCTTATTAACAGGTGTATTTGTCAGTTTCTTCTGTGCACTTTTATGGGTAATTAAACAGCGTAGCAAAAATAGTTTTTCAGTGAATACCCTACGTTTAGGTTTTGCTGCTATTTTGATCGTGGTGGTTATTGCTGGTTTAATGCTGGCGGATTATCTGTTTGGTAGTCAATTTAATGTGACTAAGCAACTGACCGATAACCACGCCAGTTGGGGGCTAGTCGGGTGGGTGAGTCTGGTTATCATGGGCGTAAGCTTTCAGGTGCTACCTATGTTTCATGTCGCACCCGCATTTCCTGTCTGGAGTACAAAATACCTGCCTGCAGTACTATTCAGCGTACTTATTTTTAATCTCACACTATCATTGGTAATGTCGCTATTTATAACTTCAGGCGTGTTGACTGATGGCATTGGTCAAAATTTGTTTCTGATCCAGAATATTTGTACCGCGTTACTCAAATTATGTTTATCTGTCTATGCACTCATTGCCTTAAATAGTTTACGCCAACGTAAGCGCAAGATCAGTGATACCAGTGTAACGTGTTGGAAAATTGCACTCAGTAGCTTGTTGATCTGCAGTTTGTTCAGCTTGCTGCCAGCTCATGAGATCCTGTTAGATAAATTAGGTTGGTCACCGCTTAGCTTGGCTGCTGTGTTTATTTATGGCTGGGTTATCAGCGTTATTATGGCTATGATCATAAAAATTGTACCATTTTTGGCATATTTACACTTACAGCGTCAATGTGGTTATAATCTGCAAGCCTTTGCATTGCTGCCTAATGTGCATCAGTTATTGAGTAAAAAACAGATGCAATATTTACTTTATTGCCATACTGTTAGCCTGATAAGCTTGATATTAACCTTGATTCAGCCTTCACTTCACCTGCTTTTAGCAACTATGTTAATGGTGCAATTTGGCTATTTATTCTTTTTATTGCGCCATGTTAGCAAACGGTATCATAAAATTACGGTAGAAATAAATACGCTTACTATTTGAATCTAAGTAACTAAGTAAGCTTGTCTTAAAACACTTTTTTAATTTGTATGCCGTAGGCGTCCTCTTCCGGATGCCAGAATGATACGGCGGAATGTATCGAAACGATGCCGAGTGCACAGCCTATCGCGCTAAAACCTAAATCACGCGGGTCGAATCCAGATGAACGGGTATCGGATACCTCTTTTAACGTGCCAATAGCAAGGCAAAGTGAAGAAGAGACTAGCAATTTATTACCAGAGTAGTTGATAAAGCCCAATCCCAGGTATGAACCCGAACCGATCACTGTTGACCAGGCTACATGCATTTGTTTGTCTTTTTCTCCCCATTCAGATGCATGAGAGCTGGGAACATACAGCAACAATAAAAAGCACAATACTAATTTCATATTACCACTCTCCAAATACCTATGTGTGAGATCCGTTTTGGGTTAGATCTGGAGGGCTATTGAATCAGACTAAAAGGGCATGAAATATAGAGCCTTACCAGATCAAAACTGTTTAACTTATTTAGTATGGTAGTAAATATTGCTAGCGCTCTAAAATATCAATTTAAATGTTGTTATTTTACGAACTGTAGATATATGTATGTATTTTGTTAAATTGAAGCATTCACGTAACATGCAATGCAGACGTAAGGTTAATAGAGTGGAGAGTCGGGAAGAGAGTAGAGTAAATGGTAAATATTTAGCTAATCGCAAGGCAATGGCTAGGTAATAGAAAAGTAGTTATACCCATAAGCATTTTGAATGATCATGGGTAGAGTTATTTACTTTGTTTTTTACTTAGCTTATTTAGGCTGAGAATAGCAGCCAGCTATAGTAGACAAACATGGTCAGCAAACTGGCACCAGATAGGCGTCCAAATTGGTAATTAAGCTGGTTACCTGTACTAGTATCGATCTCAATTTTCTGAGGATCAGTTAGTGCAGCACGGCGTCTGCGTACGGTAAAGTAGGTTACCGTGAATGAAATGACCAAAGAGAATGTCATCAGCGATAGCATTGGTAAATCGCGAGTCAATACCTCTTCCGGTAGTTGCAGGCCATTGCCGATCAGTCCAGGGAAGGCCATTACACCTAATAGGTTGAAAGTATTTGAGCCTATCACAGTTGCAAATGCTATTTCATGCATACCCCGTCTGACACCTGCAATTGCAGCGGCCAATTCAGGCAGGCTGGTACCGAAGGCGACAATGGTTAAACCAATAAGTAGGTCACTGATCCCCATGGCCTTTGCCAGTTGTACACTTCCCCAAACCATGAGCTGTGAACTTACGAGTAGCATTGCTAACATAACAATGGTTTCAACTAAGGCACGAGATTGGCTGATATCTAGAAATTCAAGTTCATTCTGTCTATCTTCAGATGAAGAAGAAGACTTGGCGAGGTATGTGCAGTAGAGTGCCAGCAGCCCGATTAGGATGAAACTGTCACATTTGTCGATACTACCGTTTGACATTAAACCTATGGTGCAAATGAGCGCAAATACTAGAATGGGTAATTCACGTTTAATGAAACGGATCTGGATCACGAGCGGCATGAATAAGGCGCACAATGCTAAAACTAACCCGCAATTGATAATATTAGAACCAATAGCATTGCCAGCGGAGAGACCTTCCGCACCATTGAGGGACGCAATAGCGCTAACGACGAGTTCTGGAAATGAGGTACCAAAAGCAATGACTGTCATGCCAATAAACATGACGGAAACACCGTATTGTTTTGCCAGTGTAGAAGCAACTAAGATCAACCGATCGGCACTGATAGTGAGTATAATAAAGCCAGTTAACACGGCCACGATAGGAACTAATAAAGACATAATTTCTCGAACGAGGGCATTATAGACATAAACAAGCGACACCCCGCCCTCGAAAGCAGGTGTTTACTTGTTCAAGTCTCATCAAGCTCAGTATTAAACTTACTCAGTTTTAAATATAAGCCGGGTACACCATGACCTGTGGGTCAGATATGTTGATGTACCCCTTCATTTGCATGAAGCGACTACTCCCCCGAATAGATGTGCGCATTATAAAACAGAATAGCGTTAACGCAAGAATAATTAGTAGATTAAATATACGTGAAAAATTTCCATGCTGGTCGGTTTTTTTAACAATTTAAATCATGATCTTAGCTTAAGGCTTATCTGGACCACTGCATGGTCGGTACTTTCACTGTCGCGATCAAAAATGGGATTAATCAGGTGGCGGTCATAGGTATGATAGTTACTGACCTCATACAAACTTTGCTGATATCGGGCATCAAATTCACAAGACAGCAGAATGTAATCTAAAACAGACCCTTTAGCACCGTAATAATGGGTTGGTGGGCGGGGAGAACTGTCAGATTTTGTCGGCAAACATTCTGTGGCGGCCTGATAACGTTCTGTGACGGTTTGATATAGCGCCCAGCTATCTTGCAAGCAAAATTGCGTTATAATGGCCTGAGCTTGGGGATCGGAGTTAAAGCGTAAAGTATTCATCATCAGATGGCCTAATACCCCGCTACCAAGAACATCATTGAAATCGCCCATCAACATCATAGGGTAGCCTGTTTCCTGACGCCGACTAATCATCTGTTGAAATAGTAAAGCCGCTTCAGAACCACGCTGAATGGAGGCCCCCCAACTTCCGCACATCTGCTTACTGAATGCGTTAAGCACCGCTTTGGTTGTGGTTAATTCTGCTGTTACAGTGTCGAGCATAGGTCGTTTGGATTTAAAATGTACTATATAGCAATCTGTGATCCCTAAATGTGGCAACTCAATGCTGGCTCGTAACGGTTTTCGACTAAACTGGTATGTTTCGTTAAGCCCCATTGCTAAAGCCATGTCTTGGTCTGGGAACATTGCGGTAACAGCTTTAATCGGGTAACGAGATGCAATTGCAACGACTGGACTACGGTAAATATAATCCTCAATTACTTCTGCACTATCTACTACTGCAAAATAAGGATACTCGCAATCACTGAGCAGTTGTTGTAATGAATCGGGACTGAATACTTCCTGAAAGCCAATCACATCGGGTTGATGTTCCGTTAAATAACAGCTGATCCAACGCTGCTTTTTTTGCCACTGAGACTGTTCATAGATACGATCGAAATCGTAGCAGGCAAAGGGTGGTTCAATATAATTGAATAGATTGAAGGTGGCTATTTTGAGCATATTAGGTGGCGTTCCACGGACTGAGATAATTATCTCAGTCCGTTATAACAATCTTGCGATGATCGGGTCAAGCTATACCCAATCTATTTTGTATATCAGGTTAGTTATCAGTTAAGCGTGTGTCGGGAGCGAATGTTACTCGCACAAATGGAGTACCGATTAGATCTTCCTAGGCGCCATGGTAGGGTGTTTTGGCGACGGGGCAGGAACTATTGCATCTGAAGTTAATTGATTTCAGTTGATGATCTGCCGCCTACCGTTGGAATGGAGTATGGATTTCAAGTGAAACCTAAGGTTAACCTGCGTTTAGACATGAGTTTTAGTTTTGGAGAGTCATTTTTTTACTTTTATACGAGGTAACATTTTGATTATAAAGGGTTTATATTTTATTTTTAACAAACGTTTAATCTTTATACTACTATGTAACTCTGTGAGAACTGTCACTTTATAACATAGCCGCTTGATTTATGATTAGGCATTAAATTTTTACTCTGATTTTCGCTAATTCTATGGTTGTTTATTATAATTACCTATCATTTAGCATCAGCTTTTAAGGAATGTAATATGTCTGAATCAAATGTTTTCCATCTTGGTATTAATAAATCTGATCTACAAGGCGCTGAACTTGCCATTATCCCGGGTGACCCAGGCCGGGTAGAGAAAATTGCTAATCAAATGGAAAATCCAAAATTTTTGGCTAGTCATCGTGAATACACTGTTTATTTAGCTGAATTGGAAGGAAAGCCTGTCGTAGTATGTTCAACAGGTATTGGTGGCCCATCGACTTCTATTGCTGTTGAGGAACTTGCTCAGT
>JBLHPA010000103.1:0-9788 GCA_047628235.1 Moritella sp. | reverse complement strand
TCCATAGTTGAATGATCCATAGTTGAATGATCCATAGTTGAATGGTCCATCTCCATGCTAGGTTGTAATGGGCTACCTATCGGGTCCATACGGCTAAAGTCGGCGGTTAAGCTGGACTCGGAATCAATCAGAAATTGGGCACTGGTAACGACGCTGTCACCGGCACTTATTCCGTTTATCACTTCGATATAACCGGCAGATTCCCGTCCCAGCGTTACTCTGACGGACTGGTATTGCCCGTCACCTTTGGCCAACACCACGCGATCAAAATCACCTGCCCGGATCACGGCCTCTCGAGGTATTTGCACGGTAGCGGCTTGAGTTCGGCTAAGTAACTTCAGCTTGGCGAACATATTGGGTTTTAATTGCTTATCTTGATTGTCAAATTTAACCCGTACTTTCAGGGTTCGGGTGGCGGCATTTAATTCCGGATAGATGTAATCAACTTCACCGTGCCAGGTTCTGCCGGGGAAGCTATCGAGCTGCATTTCACTCTTGTCACCCACATGCACTAAACTGGCCTGTGACTCAAACACCTCTGCTTGCAACCAGATATCATCTAACTGACCCGCTTCGATGATCTGCGCTGCCGGGGAGATGTAAGCGCCTTCACGCACGCCTAACTTGGTGATAAAACCAGATTCGGGCGCGAACAGCGTGATGCTTTGTTTTGCTTTTCGGCTGCTGCTGACCTGGCGGATCTGATCCTGGCTGATACCGAGCGCAGACAAACGATTTTTTGATGATGAAATCAAGGTTTTATTACCAATACGTAATGCATTGAGTAACTCTTCCTGGGCTTTGACTAATTCAGGAGAATAGAGGGAAAGTAGTTTTTGCCCTTTAGCGACTTGTTCACCTTCTTCTTTGATGTAAAGTTTTTCTATCCAGCCAGAAACGCGGCTATTAATTTGCCACAGGCTATGTTGATTAAATTCTAACAGACCCACGGTATTGATCACCGGGGTGAAAGGACGTTGGTTCACAGGTTGGGTGCGCACGCCTAAGTTATTTTCTACCCGGGGTGAAATGGTGACTAACCCGGCATCACTGGCAGTGGCTGCATCAGCATAAACCGGTATCAGGTCCATGCCCATCGGCGATTTACCCGGTTGATCGCGGCGGTAGTTGGCGTCCATTGGCGCGACCCAGTACAGCGGTTTTTTTTCTACGGATGCGGGGGCATCAGCATAAACCGGGACCAGATCCATGCCCATCGGTGATTTACCCGGTTGATCGCGGCGGTAGTTAGCATCCATCGGCGCTACCCAATATAGTGGCTCTGCTGCCGACGTGGTTGTATTTGACTGGCTAGTGGTGAACCAAGCACCCACGACGATGCCCAGCGCTAACGTAATAGAACTTGCTAAAATTGTTTTCATGTCGACCCCTACAATGCTTGAAAATAACGAATGCGCGCTAATGTTTTTAAACCCTGAAAATGCAGCTGGTGAAACTCCAGCTCTAGCGCCTGTTCATCCATAAAGGCCTTGATCACTTGTTCAAAGTTGTTGGTGTTGGTCTGATAACCTTGCATTGATGCTTCGGTATTGAGCTTAGCTTGAACCAGTAAGGTATCTTGATAGCGTTGCATACGAGACTGGGTATTCAGAAAATTGGCGATGGTGCCGTTCAATATGCCGTTGAATTTAATGAGCAGCAGGTCTTTTTCGGCTTTTTTTATGCCCTTGCCCTGAGTAGCGGCGATGACGACCTGATCTTGCCGATTATTGGTAAACAGCGGTACATTTAGGGTGACAAAACCGCTGACTAAATCGCTGCGGGTTGAACCGCTAACCATATCTTGCGACTCCCTGTGGCCGTAACCCAGTTCCACTTTAAAGGCCGGTTTGTAAGACTCATTCGCTATTTCAATGCTATTTCCAGCCACATCAATAGCCTGTTGCGCCGCCAATACTTGGGGATGTTCGGCCAGTAGCTGATAGTGATCAACCTGACCTTGCTTGGCGTAGCTACGGCTTTTCTGCCATTGGGGCAACTGAGGATCAAGCGGCTCGAAAGCCTGCGGACCAATCCACGCAAGGAGCAGGCCGCGTAATGCCTGCTCTTGTTGGGTGAAACTGGCTATTTTGTCGGCAAATTTTGCTAGCTCGAGTTCGGCATTAATGAGATCTTGGTTTTGCTTATAACCCAGCTCAAACTGACGGTAGAGGTTTTCTACATTCTGCTTAAATAAAGTCTGGTTCTTTTGCAAAATCTTCTGAGCGAGTTTAGCAAACCGAATATCAAACCAAAGCGCTCTGATCTGTAGTTTTAGCTCTGCCTGACGGTTAGCCGACATCTGCACGCTCTGTTGCGCCTGCAGGGAAAAACTTTGCGCGTTCAGCGCCAAGGTATCACCACGGGAAAACTGCTGCGACATGCCGATACTAAACTGTGTCATGGGATCGTCAGTTAACGAAAAACTGTCTATGGGTACATTCGCTAAGCCGAGTTTAATCATAGGATCCGCCAGCTGTGACTTGCTGATCCCCTGCGCTTTAAAACGGGCTTGTTGGGCTATATAGAGCTGGGCTGTCGGGTCGCGTTGCAGGGCAATATCTTCCGCTGCAGATAGCGTTAACAGTTGAGCATTAACATTAAATGTAAATAATATTAATAGCCCAAAATAAATTTTGGATTGCATTTTTTTTCCTTATTGGTTGATTTTTTTAGTAATTAAAAATCAACCAATAAGAGGGGGGCGATAGAGGCTTTCTGGGTATTGCAGAGGAAGAGAATCGGTATCATATAAAATGGCAGTGCTTGGTCCACGGTTCGGGATAACTAATTTATTAATACTGATAAAAGGGAGAGAGCTGGTAGCACTGCAATTGCCGTTGCCGGACATATCACAATTGCTGTTGGTCATGTCATCAGGTGCATTGCTCATATCATCGGGCGTATCGTCAATATAACTCATTGCGTTACCCATCGTTTGACAATCGCTGACGGTGTGATTTTTTGGGTGGATCTGTTCATCGACCATCCCTTTTATCGTTTCAGGCGTTGCTGGCATCATTGCTGGCATTGCTTGCATGTTACACGGGATATTTGCAGACATAACGTGGCTGTTCATTGCCTGAAGAGGTAATGAAAATGAGTTTATTAGTAATAATAAAACCAAAGCCAGCACGCGCATAAGAATAGTCTGTCACTTAAATGAGTAGTTATAAAAATGAGTATTGTTAAAAGACAACTGTATTCTAAGCATTACACCAAGGGAAAGGTCAAGTATTTAATTTCAGCTATTGTTTAAGGGAGTGCTCACAAAGTGTGGGTTAGTTTAAAACAAATGGCAAGAGGATAGATTGGTGAAAAACATATTATTAGGTATTGTTGCTGGCGGTACATTGGTTATCTCCGGATGTGCTGGCGACCATGGTCACCCTGATAGCGCTATGGTTGATCATCACACTATGCAGCAGCCTGGTCACCACGGTTCGGCACTCGGTATGGGAAATACCCTTGCCGGAGAGTCAGGAAAAGAGATTGATGTTTCACGCACTATTACCGTTACTGCACGCGATAGCATGCGCTTCATTCACCAACCAATAAACGTAAAAAAAGGGGAGACAATAAAATTCGTTGTTACCAATAAAGGGATTGAGACTCATGAATTTGTTATTGGGACTAAAGATGAGCATAGAATACATGGTCAAATGATGGCGAATAACCCGAATATGCACCACGGGCCGGGAGGTAACTCGATCACAATAGAGTCTGGAGAGTCTATGGCTATTATTTGGAAATTTGCGTATGCACAGCAAATAGAGGCGGCCTGCAATATTAAGGGACATTATGAAGATGGCATGTTTAGCCCAATCAATGTTGTGGATTAAGGGGTATGGTAATAATGGGTAGAGTCTGGCTAAATGTGATGAAAGCAGTGGCTATAATATGCGTTGATATAGATCGCGTTGGTAATAAATAGTGTGGGTAAGGCATGGCTAAGGTTAGAGTTTGGGATGGGTTTATACGTGGCTATCACTGGGTGCAAGTGGGCTTACTGTTTGGGCTTTGGTATTGTGCTGATGCAGGTGAGATGGATTGGCATTTCATTTTTGGCTATGCCCTATTAGCTATCTGGTTAACTCGAATTATCTGGGGCTTTGTCGGTAGTGATACGGCTAAATTTAGTTATTTTATCCATCACCCTGTCGGGGTACTGCATTACTTACGCAATAAAGATAAATTTAAGTTAGAACATTTTGGTCATAATGCCGCTGGTGGCGGCATGGTCGTGATGTTATTACTATTACTTTTCGTGCAACTGTTTACGGGTTTAAGCGCCAGCGATGGCATGATATCTGAAGGCCCGATGGTGCCGTATTTTAGTGCTGAAACGGTAAACTTCATGACATGGGTACATAAAAATAATTTCAATGTATTACTTGCCGCCATCGGTTTGCATATAACCGCTATTATTGTTTATAAGTTTAATAAGAAAAACCTGACTTGGACTCTATTAACCGGTTTAGGCGAATACAGATTGGTCACTGCAACTGATCTCCCTAAAATGAAGAACGGCCTTTTCGCATGGATCATATTCATCATCATTGCAGGTATAGTGTGGTGGCAATGGGGGCATGAAAATCTAGGCTACCTGTTGTATTGAACCTGAACCATTACCTTTCCTACATCCCCTGCATCTTGAAGTGGTTTGGGTATATCCAAAAGATGCGCTATTTTTCTTAGTAAGGTTTCAATAAGACAGATCAGTCGTGGAATATAAAGATTATTACAAAATAATGGGCCTGAAACGGGATGCTTCTCAGGGAGACATTAAACGTGCTCATCGTAAGCTAGCGCGGAAATATCACCCTGATCTCAGTAAAGAACCCGATACCGAAGACAAGTTTAAAGAGGCTGGCGAGGCCTATGAGGTGCTCAAAGATCCTGAAAAACGCGCTGCCTATGATCGGCTTGGCCCTAACTTTAAGGTCGGACAAGACTTTCACCCGCCGCCTAACTGGGATTCCGGTTTTGAGTTTCGTGGGAGCGGGGTTACCGACGGTGGTTTTAGTGACTTCTTTGAAGAATTGTTTGGCCAGCAGGTTCGCGGTGCACATACAGCCCATAGTGCACAGTTTAGCGCCCGTGGTCAGGATCACCATGCCAAGGTAATGATCGAACTGGAAGATGCCTTTCATGCGGTGTCGCGCAGTATCAGCCTGAAATCATCGGAACAGGACATGCACGGTCAGGTACAGTTAATCAATCGCACTCTGAACGTGAAGATCCCTGTGGGTATTAAAGAGGGACAGCAGATCCGGCTCGCGGGTCAGGGGGCGCACGGCAGGGGGCAGGGGGCCAAAGGGGATCTCTATCTGGAGATCCATTTTAATCCCCACCCGTTCTTCCGTGCGGAAGGGTGTGACCTGCATATGCAGCTGCCAGTGGCGCCTTGGGAGGCGGCGCTAGGTGCTACCGTTAAAGCGCCTACTCCTGGCGGTACTGTGGATCTTAAAATTCCAGCGGGTTCAAACAGTGGCAATAAGCTGCGTCTAAAAGGACGGGGTATCCCGGGCAGCCCAGCGGGAGATATCTATGTAACCTTGAGCGTTGTCGTGCCACCTGCAAACAGTGATCAAGCCAAGGCTATTTATCAAGAAATGGCTGACAAGTTAGCGTTCAACCCAAGATCCAACATGGGGGTATAGGTCATGTCCAAGCAAACTGTATTAACCGGTATCATTGTTGAAGAAAGTGTTGTATTTACCTTGGGCGAACTCAGTCTGGCATGTGATAAACCTGCTGAGTGGATCGTGGCATTGGTGGAAGAGGGGGTGATAGAGCCTGTAATAGAACTTGCAATAGAGCCTGTCGTTGAGGAGCACAGCAATTGGCAATTCAGTGGTAACTGTTTGCGCCGTGTGCGTATTGTTCAGCGGTTAGAGTCAGATCTGGGGCTAAACCTAGCAGGTGCTGCATTGGCTTTGGAGTTGATGGAAGAAGTGGAGGCACTTCGGAATAGAATCGCGGTACTAGATAGATAAGGAATCAGATTTCTCAAGCTATTTTTGATGAAGGAAAGAGAAAATACGGCGTTTCTCTCCCCTTAAGCTGTTCACCTCTCTTGTCTACCCAACATTCAGTGGTTTGCACCAGATATTCATACTTTCAATCTGACCACTGATTTGGGTGTTGTTAATTAACCGCCCCTGATAGTGATAGTCATTTTTGGCAAATGTTCTGTTCATACCAACGGAAGTCGCACGGGCTATGGTAAAAGCCTGCCGAAAACCGAGTTGGGCCATGCTCGATTCCATTTTATTCAGCAGTACCGCTGCCAGTTGCTGCCCTCTGAACTCAGGTAAGGTCGCAAAGTCCGTCATTTCCACTGCCATATTATCTAAATCCTGCTCAGCAGAGGCGAGGGCAATCAGGCGACCTTTGTATTTGATGCCAAAATAACTGACATTATCGGACATGGTTTCACACAAATAGCCAGTCTCATGAATGGGGAACGGATAGCTTGGGAAGACCTCTCTATATAAATGGGCCATCTCTTCGGCATACTCTTTATCCAATGTGATAACCTGCCAATGAGCAGCAGGCGTTATTTTGGATAGATTATTGCGAGCCAAATCCAGTACTTTTTCATGTTCAGCTGCTTTGATGTCTATCCGGCGCTCAGCATCAAGATAAGCACCTAACAATAACGCATCTTCATCCACACCCTGTCCCATGGCGGGGTAATATCCGGGCAAGCGCGCTTCTTCGGTAAAGCCGTGGTTGAAAAAATGCGCCGACTCACATTGCCGCACCTTGGCAAATAATTTGCCATAACCCTGTGCTTTGGCTAATTGATAAATGGCTGCTGGTAGAAGAGTCGGTTCACCTTGTTTCATTGACATCAAATAAACCCGGCTGCTATTAGGACCATGTTGAATACTGGCGCCTTCAAGCTGATCACAAGTATCAAACAAGGTTGGACTAATTTCGCTCATCATTGCATGGTCAAAATAATGCATTATTACTCACCTAGTAGAAAAGTCATGTCGGCGTTGCGCCCTTCAAAATTGGTAGCGATGAGTTTAGTTTCGCCATCAATCTTTTGTTTACTCACGTATTCCGGTTGCACAGGCATTTTACCTAGACCACCAATGCCATCAACGATAAAGGTCGGAATGGCAGGTCCAGATACCCAGCCACGGATGCCATGATAAATTTCTAGCATACGATCATAACTGACCTGAAACTTGCTGTTACCAGGCGCTGGGTCCATGGAATAAACATAATAAGGACGAATACCATTAGAGATCAGATCCATGACCAGATCTCGCATCACTTCAACGCTGTCGTTAACGCCCTTGATTAATACACTTTGATTACCCAGCATAATGCCGCTATTGCGCAGCATAGCCATATGTTCCACAAACAGTGGCGTGATCTCTTTGGGATGATTTACCTGAGTATTGAGTAGGGTGACACGATTTTTTACCAATACCTGACACAACTCAGGCGTAATACGGGTCGGTAACTGAGCGGGCAAGCGGCTGCCTATGCGCAGTATTTTCAGATCTGGTCGAGCCTCACGGATCATGGACAAAATTTGATCGAGCTTGTCGTCAGTCAGCAATAATGGGTCACCTCCAGACAGCAACACATCTTGCACTTCTGGGTGCTGACGTAAGTACTCAACTGAGTGACGGATCCGATCCATAGAGATAACATTCAGGGGGTCAGACACCATGCGCTTGCGGGTGCAGTGGCGACAATAGGCGCCACAAATATTGTGTACTAGAAATAGCACGCGATTGGGGTAGCGGTGAACGATAGAGGTCCCGTCAGGCATCATGGAATCTTCACCGAGCTGATCCCCCATTTCTTGTGGTGCTACATCCATTTCATTTTGTTCAGGTACGTATTGAATGCGGATCGGGCAAGCCTGATCGTCCTTATCCATCAACTGAGCAATGTAAGGCGTAATACGAGTGGCTATGACCTTATAGACCTCATCATCGACCGGGTTAATATTGCTAAATACCTTGGCAAGCTGCTTATCCGTTTTAAAGGAGTGAGCCAATGTTTCGCGCCAAGGGCGACTGGCGACATCAAAGTTCATCAATGACTGATAGTCAGCAAACTTATCCTCTTCTTTATTTTTAACCAGTTTAAGGGCGATATCTGGGGTGAACGGATTAACTTTTATGGAAGCGTGTGGCATGAAGATTTTACCTGTAGCTGAATTAAATATAATTACAGTTGTAATGATTATAGTTATAATAATTATAGCTGTAATAATTAGAGTTCTAACTATTATTGCATTTATAATAAAAGGCTTCAATAGCGTTATTAAAAATTATTAACATTTGATATAGCAGCATTTAATAAGTAAGTCGGTATTTTCAACGAACCTACAGACTGAGCCACCATAGCTAAACCGTCATAATATAAAGCGATTCATATCAGGTGAAAGAAGTAAAAGAGCATGCCTTTTATGCTATTTTGCGTAGTATCCGCGGCAGTCATAAGCATACCGGCTATCGATTTCGTCTCGTAACAAACTACAATTAAGCTATATTTGCTAACATATGATTAAAGAAACAGACATTCATGACGAACCCAAAGGAAGGAAAGCCGTCATTAATAGGGAAAATAAAGTAAGGCAACTTACTCACTATTGCTAATTGTTGGGGGCTGCTGCTCTTTAGCATTATTTTAGACAGACTTATTACCTACCACTGATAATGCGAGGGTCGAAGGGTATGTTGTACCTATAAAGCCACAAGTTTCAGGTCAACTCGGTGGCGATGGTGCTGATCGTCGTCAAATTAAGGCTGCACGTCTTGCTTTAGAACCGGTCCAAATTAATTTGGAACGCACCATTATTAGAGCGCCGACCGATGGCTGTGTATCAAATTTTAGCTTGTCAGAGGGCTTTTGTTGGGGGGAGTACATTGATGAGCGCGGGCGAAATTGAAAGTAATATGCTCATGCGTATTCTTCAATTGCTCTTGATTGGGATATATATGGTTGTTGTCACATTCTTGTTTTTTGGTGTTTTTCAATTCTTAAACCCGATGTGAGCATTAAAGAGTGGCCGCTTGTTGGCGAAAAAATCTATGACTTTGTTTCGTTAGCTTCTTCGAATATCGAAAGTGTTGTGGTGAAACACAGTGATGAAATTAAAAGTTTAGTGAGCAAGGGGGCGGCGCTTGTTGGATCTTTGGGTGGTGTATTTATGGCGGGCGTTGGCACGCTATTCGTAGGTGTTCCTGTCATTGGATTTTGGATGTTATTGGTCCTGTTAGTCGCCATCATTCAACTGCCCCCCATTTTGGCTTTGTTACCTGTGATCTTGTATGTGTTCAGTGTAGATACCACCACTACAGCGGTGCTCTTTTTAGTTTGGTGTATCGTTATTAACGTTGTTTTCCTTAATTTTTTTCATGTTAACGTATACTTATTCCGCGTTACAGCAAGTGATGTTAACTAAGGAGATAACAACTAACCAGATAGTCGGTTCTATCTGTATTTATCTTTTGTTGGGCTTGAGTTGGGCGATAATCTATTTGAATCTATCTACTTTAGTTTCATTACTTTAACTACGGTTGGTTATGGTGATATCTCGCCAGCTTTACCTGTGCCGCGTTTTTGTTTTTGTTGAGTCTATTTTGGGTAGTTTTTATCTCGCAATTATGGTGGCGAGCTTGGTGAGTAGTCGGTTAAGTCAATCAGGTCGTTGATAAAACGTAGCGCGATAGACCGTTTAATCTAACGCCTTTGTCCAATCATGGCTTAGATCAAAAACCTAACACCTAACACCTAACACCTAACAC
>JBLHPA010000102.1:0-9824 GCA_047628235.1 Moritella sp. | reverse complement strand
CTGGGGCGCACTGGATCTTATCGGCAACCTTATGGCTTATAACGATCTGAATTATCGTTACGATACTCGAGGTTGGCCTGGTATTTGACAAGCAACAATCCGGTAACCGTACCTATGATTACAACAAGGATGGTATGGCACATTACGGTATGGTTGCAGATCACCTGCAAGACCTCCACGAACAGGCTTCGCCACGTATTTATGAACCTATCATGAACTCTGCTGAAGGTTATCTGCAGATGTGGGAACGTTCTATAGCTAATGACAATACCGATTATCACAATCCACTGGAATTGTATGTGCGGGTTGTTAACTGGGGTAATGGTAAGTGTATCGATGTCCCGGGTGAAGATAATAACGTAACCGACTGTCAGAAAGTGCAACAATATGACTGCCTGTATCAGTCTGATGACCAGCAATGGTTCTATGACCCTAAAGAAGGCAGTGTCCGTAGTAAGTTAAACTGGAACAAATGCGTTGCTATCGTTGATGGTAATACGGATAATAGTACCCCGATTATTATCCGTGACTGTAACGGTGAAGCCAACCAACAGTGGGATCATGACGGCGGTTATTTTCGTTCGCGCTTAAATGCAAATAAGGTGCTCGACGCTAATGGCAACAGCGACCGTTCCGAAGTGACGGTTTGGGATTACAATTCTGGGGCTAATCAGCGCTGGCGCACAGTGTTAAATTGACCGATAGCGAGGGTTTAAACGTGGCTGATATCAATGGGTATCGGCCATGTTAAAAATCAATTTTAGATTTCCAGCCTCTTTTAATATTTCCACCGACTCATCTGATTTGCTCTGTATTTTCGTAAATTAATATCATCATTAGTTTGCAGTATCACAATTTCGTTTTCTTTAAGCAACGAACACTTTTGTTGTTAGATGGCTAATACAAGCTAGATTTCGCGCACCTTGTAGTGGCGGCAGTATGACTATAGAATACGTTCAATTACATTAAAAAATGGATTTTATAATGATAAAAATGATGATTAAAGAAGGACAATTAAATGTTGGGGAAGGTAGAATTAGTGGCTATATTGCCTGCTTACTTTCGGGCTTATCACTGCTTGGTGTATTAGCTTTTCACTTCCCAGAATATTTAACAACACCAGAACTAAGACAAAACTACAGTGTTGCGTTTATACGGCAACTAATGTTCGTCGCTTTGGTTGTATCTGGAAGCTTAGGGTTAATTAATTTTATTCGCAATAAAAATAAACGATTAGGTGCTGTTACTTGGGCATTTGTACTGATATCAATTGCATTAGGAGGTAACGCGGTCGAAGTTGGCGATTTTAGCGATAATACGCCTTATATCGGACTCGACTGGTTTATTTTAGATCTTTTGGGCTCGACCCTTATTTTCACTTTATCGAAAAACTATTTCCCCATCGATCTGAACAAATCATACTACGGCCTGAGTGGCATGGTGATTTAAACCATTTTATTGTTAATCACTTAGTTGTTGGCTTTGTTCTGCTGGTAACCAATCAATTTGTGCACCAAACTTTAGACGGGGCGATTTCTCCGAATTTACAAACATACATCAGTGAATCCCCCTTTCTTCTACAGCTTTTCTTTATTATCTTAGCTGCTGATTTATTTCAATATTCAGTGCACAGAGCCTACCATGAAATACCATTTTTGTGGCGCTTTCATTTGGTACATCACAGCACGAAGCATATGGATTGGTTAGCAGGTTCAAGGCAACATATGTTGGAACTTCTTGTGACACGCTGCGTCGTGTTAACGCCAATTTTCATACTGGGTTTTTCTCAAGAAGTAATCGGAACTTACGTTATCATTGTCGGTATACAGGCGGTATTCAACCATGCCAATGTACAGATAAATGTAGGTTGGTTAAGGTATTTAGTTGTTACGCCACAGTTCCACCATTGGCACCATTCTTCAGATAAAGCCGCAATCGACAAAAATTATGCAGCCTACTTCTCATTTATTGATTACCTGCTGGGAACAGCTGTTCGGAACCAAAAAGAGTGGCCAGATAACTACATATATAAGGGGTGAAGATCAATCAAACCAGCGATAGACTGCAGCGCCTACAAACGGCAATGAAGAGGTGTATATCTGCAGACTCGTTCCCTGCCAGATCCGCTGCTCATAGTGATGATAAATAGTTAAAAAATGTAACAGGCTATAACAGGCGCCAATATCACCCTGATTTATTTGCGGCGTGATGAACTGCGTGTTGGCATCATAAAGGCCAGGCAGCGCGGAAAGGGTAAAATGCCCGACCTGATCAAGATTGCTATCACCTGAATAACAGAGTGACAGATATGTCACCGGCGCTGGTAGCGCAGCCTTCATATCCCCCACTAGGGCGATCAACCCATTAGGAGCCTGCCGGTCTAGCACCGCATCCATACCACAGCCCAACACTTCTATACCTTTAGCTTGCCGCGATAGCACCACAAAAATAGCCCCTTCAGAAGCGGGCAATACCACAGAGGCATAGTCGCTAAACTGACTGACAAACTTTACTATTCCCTGCTCGGTCGCCCAGCTGTCTATCGCACCAATAACAACTTGCGATTGTCCCGAACTGAGTAATTTGTCAGCCTGGCGCAGCGCCTGAAAAAAGCCCGCGCTGCCCAACTGGTAATAATCGGTGTTTGGGTGTGTCGTCCATGCCGGTAAAATTGGTATCACCGCATCAAGTAACTGGCGCTGTAATTGATCTCTCTTGCTTTCAATCGGTGTATCAACATGCGGCAGCACCATTAGCAGCGGTGCATCTTGGCTTTTTTGTACAAGATCCGAATTGGCAAGGGCTGCCGTGATCAGCGCTTGCCAGCGTGTGGCAAGATCCTCCGCCAAGGTAGGCTGAGTGAACGCAACTTGAGCGGCCGATAGAAATTTCTCGTATTCAGGCAAGTCCGAATACAGAACCTGGGGCGATTGCAGCGACAGCACATGATCAAACTGACCCGGCGTTGCACCAGACTCCCCAGCATAACACTCTACAAAAAATTTCACAGCATCGCTCCCACATTAAAACCCGTGGCATCCGTTAATCGGTGCTGAGGATCAGCGCACCAGTGATGGTATGCCGCAATTTCACATTGCAAAATATTACCTTGCTGCCAAACCAACGCCAGATTATCAGCATTAATCCCCTTGCCAGCTAATATTCGTTCCGGATAATCAGCACGGTGTGCCTGCCACCAGCCGGTGAGGGATTGCTTTAAATCATCCAGCAATTCAGTCTGCGTTTCTGGCTCAAACTCGCCATAGAGGTCTGCCGGCAACTGAGCTTCAAAATCATCGCCAAGCAAGCTGTGTAATGCCGTAAACGCAGCATGGCTTAAAAAGCCCGCCGTTAGCATCTGGATCAGCCAGGGAACAAAATGCTTATAACCACTCAACGCCATCAAAGACAAAACAAAGGTGGCATTATCATTATGTGCTGACAGTTCATTGATCAATAGCCCCGCCTGACGGGCGTTGGCCTGAACCATATATTGTTTGATCAGCTGTTTATCCGCCAATAACGGGCTACTCAATTTTGGTAGTGGCATGATTAGTTGCCCCTTGCTTAACCCGCGGCAGAGCACAAATTCAAACACCTTCTTAAGCTTAATTTCTTTGTTATTTTCAACACTCATCGTGCGATAAAAATGACTAAACCAGGCTTGAGAAGCGTTGCCAAGGTGCTGGTTAATAAAATTGATATGGGGTTGGATTTTGCTGACTTGACGGAAATCGAATTGATCATTAACGGTACTGGTCGCACTGGCTATAACACATAACAACTGTTTAGTAAGTATCGAGCCTGTTTTTTCAACAGCAATCAAGGCCGCCAGTAACGCCGCCCCATTATGCCGTTGCGCCCACCACTGTAGGCAAACCGCATCAGCTTTATTAATACAGGTTTTGTCTTGTAACTGCAGCACCATCTCTGCAATGGTTTGCGCAAAAATCAGCGACAGCCAATCAGGAATATCGGCGTCTTGTTCAATTATCTGTTCGCCCTGGACCGAAAGAAGATAAAACCAACCAGCCGCCTGTTGGTCCAGCTGCTTGAGTTGTAAATGTGTAGACCAGCAATTACCAAAACAGCGTTCGCGCTGTTCAAAGTAGGTTTCGACCTGAGAAATGAGGGGATGTACAGCCATAAGAAAACATTTACCTAACCAATCAGAACTGTTGGAACACCGACAACTATTTTGCCTCCGTGAGCAGATGGATCGCCCATGCGTGCCGCGGGTTTACCGTTAATAAGTACTGTAGGTGAACCCATAATGATAGTATCTGGAGGGCCATTACAGACCATTTTATCGCCCATTCTGGCGGCAGGTTTACCGCCGATAAGCACATTGCCAGATCCAGCAACAACTGGACCACCACTGTGTGGAACAGGTCCACTGGAGGCAGGGCAGACATGATAACTAGTAAGCGTTGCAGCGGGCTTCCCCATATTAAAATATCCTTTTTACCATTTAGTTAATTTTAACGACAGAGCCTTTCACCACAACCATACTGCCTTCTACATTGGTGGCCGTGCCTTTCAACTTAACATTAGTACCTGATATCTCAATATTGACACCAGCTAACTTTATCGTACCATCACTTTTCATGGTCAGTTTTGATGAACCCACTTCCAGCGTAATTTCAGTAGCGGCTTTAAGTTTAAAAATATTACCCACGTCTAACGTGTCATCATTGGCAATATTGACAGTACGGTTGTTACTTACCGTTTCAGTTTGGTCGTTAGAGACAGTTAGCATGTCATTGTTAGTGATGGTCGTGGTTCTGTCATTACCGATTTCATCAGTCTGGTCATTAACAACAAATAGTTTGTGATCTTTTTCTGCCCGCAACCCTAATAACTCGTCACCAATTTTGTCTTCAAAAATGAGTTCATTACAGTTAGCGTTACCATCTGCTGTGGTTGAATGGGTACGCACACCACTCTGGGTTTTATTCTCCGGCAACGCATTTGCTGGCATCTGTTCGCCGTTATATACTGCACCAATCACGATGGGTTGCGATGCATCACCATCTAAGAATGAAACAAGCACTTCTTGACCTACCCGAGGATAAAAGAAGGATCCCCAGTTTTTACCGGCCCAGTTTTGTGAAACACGGATCCAGCAAGAACTCGTTTCATCTGAAGCGCCTAAACGGTCCCAATAGAATTTAACCTTGATCCGACCGTATTGATCAACGTAAATCTCATCCGATGCACCACCAGTCACAATCGCCGTCTGCACACCACGAATAACGGGTTTTTGCACATTAACGATTGGTCGATAGTTAGGGCTTTCTGCAATGCAGTAAAAATCCGATCTAATTTCAATACCGCTATTAGAACCAACATCAAGTTGAGAACCCTGGCTAGCAATAAAATTGTTTCGTGTAATAAGAAATTGATTGCCGACTAAACTATCCGTTGAGTGTTCAGAGAAACTAACTATGTTGCCACAAGCAATAGTCACATAATTTGAGCCTGCCTTGAATAATGCTTTGTCAGCTTGCAGCTGTTTTAAATAAGTGGTGGCAAATGCATCGGACTCTGCCAGAGTCTTATTACCCGCAACATATTCAAAAATCTCTAAATTGTCATGCCCTGCAAAATCAGCACTGACCGAACTGCCGTCAATATTTGTTACCGGCTGTTCAAAATTAACCGCTCTTAAACTTACTTTACCTGGTTTAACTGCTGCCAGTGAAGACCAAGATTCCACATAAGCATTTGATATTATTTCATTTGATTGTACTAATGGACTTTCCGGACAGGTTTCATGTGCGGTGCCCGAACTTACCAAAATGAGAGAGTTAGAACCATTTTCTTGTTTAAAATAAAAAAAGATCCCTTCTTGATAGAACAAGCGAGTTAAAAATTGATAATCTGTTTCATGATATTGCACGCAATAATCGTAGGGAAGGTACCCAACGCCAGTATTATCAACAAATTGTATAGTATGTTCGGGGAACAGAATTGAAGCTATATCTATAACGGACTTTTCTTGGAAAATGCGACAGTTACTACGCATTGTAGCTAACCATAGCTGTGGAGAAAGAATAAGTTCGTAACAATGGTATTTCGCATCATCATCTATTTGTTGATATGCCTGACCCAGAGAACTGATGCTTGTAGCAATACCATTAAAATAACGTTTATGAGTGCCGTTAGCATCTTTAACTTCGAGTTCAATCGTAATTGATTGACCTAATAATGATTGATAATCTATCTCACTTCCAGTGGTGTACACTGACGCATTGATTTCATACAAAGAAGACATCGCTTCTTGCATTGATAGTGCAGTGATATGTAAAGCGTTATCACCCAATGGCGTGGTGATTTTAATCATTGAATGTTGTTGAGTAGCCGCGGTCATTACGTTTCCTAACTGACAAATAGTACTAAACAGTTGGGCAACTGTAAAGGTGGCCCAACTGTGAAACCAGCAAACTTACATTTGTTGGCCAGTTACACCGCTGTAACCATATACAAGTGGCGCTTGTACATTGTTAAGGTCGTCAGTTGGAGTAACAGTCATCATCATTTCTGTGTAGCTGATAGTGATTGTTTCAACAGGGCGATCGCCTTGCACTGAAACTTGATAAGCACTGATCATTGCATTGGTAAGTTCAATTTTCATGATCTCTTCAATGCCTTCACCTTGTTTAGTAATGTGAAAAACAGCGCGCTTTCCTTTACCAATTGTTGATTCTTTATATAGATCTGGAGAAGCTTTATCTTGAAGTTTAGTAATTGTGACATCACTTAACTTTGCAGAGCTTGCTTCACGGTCTTGCGCTGTACCAGTGTATGAACTTACTACACGGCTAGTACCGAAGTCCAAAGATAGCACTGTGATCAAATCTGAAAATTCTTGAGCTGTTGATTCGCCAACAATGCCTTCATAATCTAAATATGTATTTGCTTGCATTTAAATAATCCCTTTAATTACTGAATAAACGTATGTTTTAATTGTGATAGCTTTATGTTTTACCAAAAAGCTCCCCCCCTAATTTATTAATATAATGTTACTGAAATATTAATAATAATAATTTGCTTAACAACTATATAAGCAAACAAGCCTTGCTGTAACAGCTGACTAAATTATCCTAATTTCAGCAACTTAATACAAGCAAACCAAGTGTGTATTAGCCCTGCAAAAAAGTATGGTTTTTTTCTCATACTTTCGTTGCTAAATTAGTTCTATGCTGAATTTTTCCTCATTCGTAATAACCTTAATATGATCAAAATCAATCTGTTGTGTAAGAGCCTCAAGTACGTTCACAGAGATTTCAGGCAATAAGGTGTTTTGCAGGTAGTTATGTATGGTACGCGCCCCTGATGCGGCATCATGACAACGGCTGACTATTTGACTGATAGCACCGTCATCGACAGTAAACGCTGCATTATGATTTCGGCGTATACGATCAGCGAGTCGGTTCAGCTGCAGTTGCGCAATGGTGCCAAGCATATCGTCAGTTAACGGTACAAACGGAACAACATTCGCTCGCCCTAAAAAGGCGGGCTTAAACACGGTTGTAAGATCGGGTTTAATGCAATCAGCTAGACAATGTAACTCAGGCGCTGAGTCAGGATCGGAAAATAGTCCCATGATGGTATCGGTACCGACATTTGAGGTCATGATGATGATGGTATTCTTGAAATCAATATCTCTACCTTCACCGTCTTTTACACACCCTTTATCAAAGATTTGATAGAAGATGTCCTGTACGCCTGGCGCTGCCTTATCCATTTCATCAAGCAATACTACGCTGTATGGATTACGGCGAACCGCTTCTGTTAGTACCCCGCCTTCTCCATAACCGACATAACCCGGAGGTGAGCCAAGAAGTAACGAGACCTTGTGCTCTTCCTTATATTCCGACATGTTAATGGTGATAATATTATCTTCACTGCCATATACCTGCTCAGCCAGGGTTAATGCCGCTTCTGTTTTACCTACACCACTTGGGCCTGTTAGCAAGAAGATGCCGTTAGGTTTGTTTTCATCACTGAGTTGCGCCCGTGATATCTGTACTGTTTTAGCGATAAGATCAATCGCATGATCTTGGCCGATAACCCGAGACTTCATCTCACCAGCAAGGTTAATCACAGTTTCGAGTTCATCTTGCGCCATTTTTCCTAATGGAATACCTGTCCAATCTGAAATCACCTCACAGATCACCTGCTCGTCAACCTGCCAGTACACCATGGTATTTTTGGCTTCATGCAGCTGCGCTTTCAGCGCGGTAAGTCGACTGTATTTTTCATCCCCTGCACCATTCTCATGAATATCTGTAATTTGCTGCTGAATAGCCCGGACGAGTTCGGCTTGTGCATGCCATGCCTGTTGCTCTGTCTCGAGTTTGCTTAGCGTATCCTGCAAGTTTTGATTAAGCTCAGCGATAGTTGCGCTATGATCATCACCTGCAACTTGTTCACGCTCTAGCAGTTTAATTTCAGTTTCAAGTTGTACTTGCTGGCGCTGAAGATCTTCAACTAAACCAGGTGTGGCGGCTTGACTAATAGCAACACGCGCACACGCTGTGTCTAATAATGCGACGGCTTTATCCGGCAGTTGGCGACCATTGATGTAACGCTTTGAAAGGGCTACTGCAGCTTGCAGTGCATCGGCAGTAATTACCACATCGTGATGCTGTTCCATAACAGGTAAAATGCCACGTAACATGATGATTGCGGTTGGTACTGACGGCTCATCTATTTTAACTACCTGAAAACGGCGGGTTAATGCAGGATCTTTTTCGAAGTATTTTTTATACTCTGCCCAGGTTGTTGCTGCGATGGTGCGTAGTTCACCCCGCGCTAATGCTGGTTTGAGTATATTGGCAGCATCATTTTGGCCAGCTGCGCCACCCGCGCCAATCATGGTATGGGCTTCATCAATAAATAAGATGATAGGGGCTGCAGATTGTTTAACTTCGTTTAATACGGCTTTAAGGCGGTTTTCAAATTCACCTTTCATGCCAGCCCCTGCTTGTAGCAACGCCAGATCTAATTCACGCAGTTGCACATGTTGCAGACTTTCAGGTACGTCCTTGGCTGCAATGCGTTGAGCCAATCCTTCCACCACTGCCGTTTTACCAACACCGGCATCCCCGGTTAGAATTGGATTATTCTGACGGCGACGGGTAAGAATATCCACCATCTGCCTGATCTCAGGATCACGGCCAAGAATAGGATCCATTTTGCCGCTGCGGGCTTTTTGTGTTAGATCTACGGTGAACTGATCAAGTGACGGTGTCTTACTGTCGGTTTCTACACCGGCATTAGACACGCCGACGATGTTGTTGTGCTCAGCAGACTTTTCAGTAATGAGTGACCAATTGTCGCGAATGACATCAGCAGATAATCGTTCAAGCTGACGAACGTGACGAGATACCATGGCACTAATGCTGTCATCGCTTAACAAGGTAAAGAGAATAATACCGGAGCGGATCTGCTTTTCATCAAATTCGATCGTGGTATTTAGCCAGGCTTGTCTGAGTAAGGTGATTATGTGCGGCGATAAACTGGGTGCGGCGCTGTTACCGGTTTTTTGTCTTTCTAATGATAAGTTAAGTTCATTAGTTAATACTTGTAGGTCAACCCCCTGTAGCTGACAGATAATTGCAATATCATTATGCTTATCCTCCACCAGCTGCAATAACCAATGTTCTATTTCAACCGTAAACTGGCTACGTGAATGACATAGTCCGGCAGCCCCCTCCAGTGCTTTTTTACCATTTTGGTTTAATTTGTCCACTAGGTGCTTTAACGACATCGTTGACATGTAACTTCCTTATAATTCATCGCATTTAATATTAACC
>JBLHPA010000101.1:0-9997 GCA_047628235.1 Moritella sp. | reverse complement strand
TTGGGCAGGGGAAAACAGGTTCAGGTAAAACAGCTGCGTTTGGGTTAGGTCTATTAAACCGCTTGAATGTAGAACGTTTCCGTATTCAAACGTTAGTGCTTTGTCCTACCCGTGAACTCGCTGACCAGGTAGCGAAAGAAATTCGTAAACTGGCTCGCGGTATTCATAATATTAAAGTATTAACCTTATGTGGTGGTATGCCATTTGGCCCGCAGATCGGATCATTAGAACACGGTGCACATATTATTGTGGGTACACCTGGGCGTGTGCTCGACCACTTAACTAAAGGTACACTGCGCTTAGATAACTTGACGACATTCGTGCTTGATGAAGCGGATCGTATGTTAGAGATGGGCTTTCAGGATGCACTCGATGCCATTGTTGAAAAAGCGCCAAGCGATCGTCAAAACCTGTTATTTAGTGCAACCTTCCCGAAAAAAATTCAAGCCATTGCTGCTCGTATCATGACAGATCCAGAGATGGTTGAAGTGGCGTCTACCCATGATGACAGCACGATTAAGCAGCATTTCTACAAAGTAAAAAACTTTGGTGAACGTCTTGATGCAGTAAGATTATTATTATTACAACGTAAGCCTGTTTCGACGGTGATATTTTGTAATACCAAGAAAGACGTGCAGGATGTGGCTGATGAGCTTGGGCATTTCGGTTTCAGTATTATTGCCTTACACGGTGATCTGGAGCAACGTGATCGAGACCAGGCGTTAGTGCGTTTTTCTAATAAGAGTATCTCCATCATGGTGGCTACAGATGTGGCATCCCGTGGGCTTGATATTGACACTTTAGATGCCGTGTTTAACTTCCAGGTGGCCCATGACAGTGAGGTGCATGTACACCGTATAGGCCGAACTGGCCGCGCGGGTAGTAAAGGTTTTGCTTGTACATTATTTGACGATAAAGAAGCCTATCAAGTTGCGTTATTAGAAGACCGTTTTGGTGCTATTGAGAGTGAAACATTACCACCTGAGAGTGTATTAAACGAATCGCCGATGGTACCGCCAATGGAATGCATCCGGATTGATGGTGGTAAGAAACAAAAAGTGCGTGCGGGTGATATCCTTGGCGCTTTAACAGGGGCAGACGGTATTGATGGTAAATCAGTCGGTAAAATTCAATTGTTTGATCACTGTGCCTACGTTGCTGTTGAAAGCAAAGTAGCGAAAACTGCAGTACAGAAGATCGGTAAAGGGAAATTGAAAGGCCGTACATTCCGCGCTTGGATCGTACGCAGCTTTAACGACTAATATTAGTCAGTACTGTTCGTTAAAACAGTTCGTTAAAACAGTTCGTTAAAACAGTTTGTTGAAACAGTTTTTGAAATAGTCCTGCCTTATTATCTGCCAGCATATTTAAACCGCTGGCAGATTTGTTTTGTTTCCAGTTTCGATATACCCGCCTGCCAATCATTGGTCGTGAACAACCCTGAGTTTTATTGTTAAACTAGTATGCACTTGCTGTGTTATCTTCGAATTTATTTATGGTAATGCATTTCTCTTGAACTGCGAGGACTATCACTAATGAATATGCACAATCCTCCTCACCCAGGTGAGTTTATCCGTGATATTTACTTGGAACCTTCTGGCCTTAGCTGTCGATTTTTAGTTAAGCAACTAGATGTCGCATCATCGACATTAAATCGAATTGTAAAAGGCCAAAGTGGCGTTTCTCCTGAAATGGCACTTCGATTGTCCAAAGCTTTGGGAAGAACACCTGAGAGTTGGTTGGTCATGCAAGATAACTATGACCTTTGGTATGCCAAGAAAAATGTAAACCTAAACAGGGTTCATATTGTCAACTTTGAGATAGCGTGACCGAAATATTAATGAGGATAGATCGTGTGAAGCTGCGATCGAAATATTTGATCAGCCATCGTAACGAATGGACATATGAATCAATTGTGTTTGGTCTTTTACCTTGCAGTGATAAATTGGTAAGATGTTGTTCATGAATAAATAAGAACGATTTTTTCAACGTGCCATTAAAGGCAGATTCGTAACCGTTGGCTCGATTTCGCTTCGATACACATTTTGCCAACTAGTATTCATCGTTTAATGCGGTGTTGGTATTCAAGCTTCAATGGATATTGAGATTAACTAAAAGGAATTAGAGATGACAAGTTCACTTTACGATAAGTATGACAATCTTACCGATGATGAGAAGGGTATATACGAACTCATCCTCATCATGTCACAACCATCATAGAATCCCGTGATACAGCTTTTGTTGAAACCAGCAAGAGATTTGGATACAACGGCCGAAATGATAAAAGCGATGCCTTCTAGCACTGTTTCTGGTCCGCAATTCTAGCTCGCGATATCGGCTATGGGAATGCTTCTGAATTCACCACCGCTCATGAGAGTAGTCCTCTGAATATCCCTGAGCAGAAGGCGATGGATCTGCACAACAATAGTGTAGGGCCAAAAATTGGGCTTTCAAAGGCAGATGACACCAGACTATCGAAAATATGCAATGACGCTTAAATGCTGGGCGGCTGAAGGTGATAACCAAATGAGAAACATTATATTAGCTGCCTCACTGACGTTGGTTGCTTGCTCAGAAGTAAGTGATCTCTCCGAACTTGGAACTGCGCCCTTCGAAAAGGCAAAGTGGGAATCCAGTATTACTGAAAGATCGACAATGCTGAATGATTTATTATCTAAATACGATGTGACTAAACAAGACCGTGCTGGTATTGAACGATTACTCGGTGATTCAGATGGATACTATCTCTATGACGAATTCCCCGCTTACCGTCTTGAGCCGACAGGCAACTGCATTGTTGCTTTTCCTATAGATAGAGATACTGGAAAAGTGAAAAAAGTTGTTATCGAGCCAGATGGGTGTGCAGATAAAGGCTATTAACAAGTCAAGCTTGCTGTATTTATACTTTATGAAAGACTGCAATACCTAGAGTATTGCAGTCACATATCTCAATCATCTTTAACCATCGACTGGGTATACCAGCATAATAGATCCTTATCTGTGTTGATCAGGCTCACGACAATTTCGCTATAGAGCTTCCGGCCTTGTTCAAGAAGCAGGTTTATTTTATTTTCAAACTCAAATTCATGCTTATCGCAGATAATTTTGTACTTCATACATGTCCTCCCGCTGCCCTGACATGAAACCAATCGTGCTATTACAGGCTTGCCAGCTTGGCTTTCTACACCTGTGTTCATGGCAAGATTCAAGCAATTGCCGTATTAAATAATAGCTGGAATAGTGAGGTTGTGTTCTCCAATTAATTGGCATCTGCAAGCCGCAACTAATTGAATAGATGAAGCCGAAGCAAGAGTCCATCGAATTATTACGATAGGTGCTGATTTGGTACATCGGCTCAGACCCTGTTATTACCTGCTTAAAGTGTTTGAAATTTCTGGCAGATAAAATCAATTAGTACTTTTAATCGTGCAGGTTGATAACGATTCCGGTGATAGAGCAGAAATAGCGGCACGGCCGGAGAGTGCCAGTGTTCACCTTCATTTTGGTTATGCGGAATACCGAGTGCGTCGTATTCGAAGACAGAGACTAATGTTTTGTTGCGGATCTCCGTTTCACAGTACACCTCGGGTAATCGTACGATCCCATTGCCGTTGATAGCGGCGTTGATTAACGCTCGGCCACTTTTACAGCTGAAATTACCTGTTGCATGGATGTCTAGCTCATGCACTGGCGCATTATTATGTTGTATTGCTTGTTGGTAAAAGCGCCAGCGTTTAACACTGCCAGTTAAACAGTTGTGTGACTCTAAATTTTTCGGGTGGTTAATAGTGGGGTGCTGAGCCAAGTAAGCTGGACTGGCTAATACCTTAACCTTAATATCGGTAAGCCTTCGCCCCACTAGACCAGAATCTTCCAGTTCTCCCATTCTGACCACGAGATCAAATGCTCCGGCAATCAGATCGACCCGTTGACTGCTAAAATCCAATTCAACGTTAATATCGGGATATTGCAGATTAAAGTCACTGAGTATTTTTGCCAGTATATCTTCACCGATGACGCCACCAACACAGTTAATCCGGATATCACCCTGTAAGTGTGCAGTGTCATCCTTGGCGGCAATAACAGCTTGATCTATGGTTTGTAGTGATGCCAGACATTGCTGAAAAAACTGCTCTCCCACAGGTGTTAGCCGCTGTGCTCGGGTGGTTCGGATAATAAGCTGAACACCGAGCTGACTTTCTAGTTGCGCCAGTTGCCGGGATAAATGGGCGCGTGAGGCCTGCAACACTTCCGCGGCCTTGGTAAAGCTGCCCTGTTCGGCAATGGTGACAAAGGCGCGGATGTCGGCGAGTGATGAACTATTCTGCATAATAGACTCTGGAATTTGGCTGGTGGTGTTGTTAACGAATGGCAAAGGGTATTGTAGCTTAAAGCGTAATAATTATGTTCTTTATTGTGTATATATCAACAATGAGTTGTCTTATATACTCTATTTCAACAACTCGGGGCAACCTGAATAGGCAGTATTACTGCGTAATATATCCATAATTATTATTGATAGAGAGTTTATGATGAACAAATTAGTCGTTATTACAGGTGCAAGTTCTGGTATTGGTGAAGCTACAGCTAAACGTTTAAGTGCAGCTGGTCACCCGCTATTATTGGTAGCGCGTCGTGTGGAAAGATTAGAAGCATTGAATTTACCAAATTGTTTATGCGAAAAAGTAGACCTGACTAATCATGCTGAATTTCATGCTGCATTGGCTAAAGCCGAAGCGATATATGGTCCCGTTGATCTGTTAGTAAACAATGCGGGCATGATGCTATTGGGGCAAATCGATACCCAGCCCGCTGAAGAATTCAAAACTATGTTTGATATTAACGTGATTGCATTGCTAAATAGCATGCAAGCGGTCCTCGCGCCAATGAAAGCGCGTAATAGCGGTACTATCATTAATATTAGCTCTGTTGCGGGTCGCAAAACGTTTGGTGCCCATGCTGCGTATTGCGGTACTAAATTTGCTGTACATGCTATTACGGAAAATGTACGAGAAGAAGTCGCTGCTTCTGATGTTCGTGTTATTACAATTGCACCGGGTGCCGTTGAAACTGAACTGTTATCTCATACGACTTCTGAAGAGATCAAAGCCGGTTACGAGTCTTGGAAAGAATCGATGGGCAATATCCTGGCCGCTGATGACATTGCACGCTCAATTGAGTTTGCTTACTCACAACCACAAGCTGTGTGCATTCGTGAGATCGTTATTGCAAGCACTCGTCAAGAACCTTAGTTTTAATTAGCGTCGATTTATAAAAAGCACAGTCATTTTTGGCTGTGATCTTTTCGTATTGAGTTTACATATTAAGTTCACACACGTTAAATTGGATAAAGTGTTGAAATTAAGATTTCAGAAACAAAGGCGATGACTCCGAGGGTGATGAAATCAGCAAAATATGTGTTTTAATCGCTGACATTTTGTTTCTTTGTAAATGCTGAGGATAGCCATTGCGGCCAGGAGGGCTAACATCGCTGTATGTACAAATATCTTCACAAGTCGTGATCCCATGAGATTGTCTGAACTTTTAAATGTACTCAACCCTGCTTCTTCGAGTCGCAATCTAGATGTGGCAAGTCCACCAGGAATGAATAGCGGGCAAAAATGAGGCATCGATTAATAAATATGAGAGGTTTAGAAATCGTCGTATGTTTTACTTCTGCTGCAGTCATGCTTATTCTCATCCCATTTAACTTTTATTAATATTAGGTATTTAGTTTAGGTGATGTTGCTTCAAAGCAGTTGTAATTGGCACTTAATTAATGCTTCATAGTGACGTTTTACCGTTAAAATAGGGGGGGGCTATTGGTAAGATAAATAATACTTTTAACATTCAAGGATGATGTGATGAACTTATGGATATACAGACCCGAGCAAATACTCGATTTTGTATAAGATTATAAATTATACGCGGATGGTAAGTTTGTTACCCGGGTGAAACGCGGCCAGCGTTTTTCTATTGAAGTGCCTGATGATACCCAAATTTTCCAAGCAAAATTAAGTTGGTGTTCTCGCCAACCAATTCGCACCAAAGACTTATCCCATGGTGCCGTCACGGTTAAAAATGCCTTTTCTCACAATCCACTGTTACTTTTCTTTGGCACGACCTTTTTTGTCACGTTCGGGCGCAAGCACTACTTGAAGTTGTTGATTTGAATAACAATATTGATGCAAGCTTTACTTGGAATACAGAAAATTCCAAGCGTGAAAATAGTCACAGATATCAAGTGAACCTTTAATGACTCAACTCACTTATTTTTTAGGGCTTGCAACGCTTACACCAAAGCAGGAACCACAATTTCAATAACGGATCCCAAAACGCTGATACACAAATCCCAGTAACCAGGCTGGCCCTACTAACAAAAACTGAATATCTTCAAAAAATGATGGCTTTGCGCCTTCTATTTTATGGCCGATAAACTGAAACACCCAGGCAATAGCAAATAACACCGCACTGAACAGCCAGAGCGGTATAGGCAGATACAGGGCTAGTGAATAACACAATGCAAGGCAGGTAGCGGTGAATAGGAGCATGCCGAGCATAATGCGTACGGATAGGGTGTAATAGAAAATAGGGTAGGGAGCATAGCCAGTGTCGCCCAGTTGATGATAGGCGATTGTCCCATCCACGCTCCTTTGGGAATCGCCCATAACAGGCCGACAATAGTAAAAAAATCACTGGCACCATGATCCAATGAATACGTTTGTTGGTTTTGTTTTGATGACTCAAACCATATTCATCAAACCACTGCTGTACTGTTTTAGAGTTACGCGACATGTTTAGCTATTAAACCGTAAACCCTCGCCCGATCAGGGCGGGATATAAGGTTAAAGTTCGTAGGGCTTTCATGTTTAAATCTTTGGTGTGGCCTGACTTTCTACATATGCTTTTAATGTTTCAATGGTTACACCACCTGCACTACAAGCAAAGTAAGATCTAGACCACAACACACTACTTTTGCTTTGTCTTGTTAAGTGCGTATTCTGCAATCTTAACATTCTTGAACTGACCGCCTTTAAATTATTAACCATAATTGATAGTTTTGGCGGATACGCTATTAATAAGTGAACATGATCTTCTTCGCCGTCCATCTCTATTAATTCACATTCTAGCTTTTCACATGCTGATAAAAACGATCCTCGCATTTGTTGGATCATTGCACCGTCAAATAGCTTTCTTCTGTATTTTGTCGTGAATGCCAGATGAACAACCAACTTAATGACGTTTTTTTAAATAGCCTAAACCGACCTCATTCATTTTATGTGCACTCATTTTACGCGAACCTCGCAATAGCTTACTATACGTATACTGACTAATTATTATACATAGGCACACTGAAATGTTAAGGGCGACTAAAGTACGCATTTATCCTACAGCCGAACAAACGGCGTTTTTAAACGCTCAGTTTGGTGCTGTTCGGTTTGCGTATAATAAAGCGCTACACATTAAATCACATTATTACCGTGTTAAAGGTGTATCACTTGCCCCACAAAAAGACTTAAAACCCTTGCTAGCTAAAGGCAAGAAGTCCCGTAAATATGATTGGTTAAAGCAGTATGATTCTATTGCTCTGCAACAAGCAGTGATCAACCTCGATACAGCGTATAAAAAGTTTTTTGACAAAAAGTCTAAATTTGGATTTCCAAAGTTCAAGTGTAGACACGGTAAGCAATCTAGCTATCATTGTATGAGTGTTAAAGCCGTCGATAACGCAATTAAAATACCGAAGCTATCGCCGATTAAAGTGCGTATACATCGTGAGTTAATAGTGACACTTAAAAGTATCACTATCTCAAGGTTAGCGAGTCTGTAATGATCTTGATAGATCTGAGCTGCTAGGTGATCTTTCTGCGCGCTTCATGCCTTGAGCAATAGACTAAGAATAATTTAAGTACTGAAACTTGTTGTAAGGTTCGTTATATTTCCTGCAATCACCTGGTTTCGTCCTTGCTCCTTAGCTGTAAATAAAGCCTGATCTGCACGTTTAAAGGCTTGCTCAAAGTCTTCATTTAATTGTATTTCACTTACTCCAATGGTGCAGGTAATTTGTATTTCATGTCCATTAAACTGGATCACAGATTGTGCAATCGCTTGTCGTATTTTTTCTGCTAAGTTCATTGCCCCTTCTAAGTTAGTAGTGGGTAACAATATAATAAACTCTTCCCCCCCCCAACGGGCAAAAGCATCTTGTTGACGAATACCATGTTTGATCACTTGTGCACATGTTTTCAACACTTCATCTCCAGCATCATGGCCAAATTGATCATTAATTTTTTTGAAGAGATCTAAATCAATAACCAAAACGGAATATACTTCAGCGCTACGTTTGAAGCGAGATTGCTCATGTTCGATAATTGATTGGATACCATGGCGGTTAGGTACATCTGTGAGCGCATCAGTATGAGCTATTTTTTGTAAATACTGGTTCGCCTCTGCCAGTGCATGAGTTCGTTCTTTTACTTGATTTGCAAGTGACAGCCTTAAATTATCGAGTATTAGATTACGTTTTTTAAGCTTAATAGAGAGAGCTTCACTTCGTTGAAAAGATCGCATTAAGTTTACACCCGTCATATAATTTTGGGTTATCACAAAAAGTAACAAGCCATAGCTGGTAATGTAACCGGTACTAATAAGTGCTTGTGAAAATAAAATATCATTGATAACACAAAAGGCGAATAAAACAGTACCAGCTATTATTGTTACTGTTTTTTTTTGTTGAGATAAACAGGCTTTTATTACGATCCAAAGTGCATAGGCAATATATATTGGCGAAATAAGCTGCATGAGCACTAATACTTGATAACTCGCTTCAAGCCCTCCAATTATTAACGTTGTAGTTAGCAATAATGAAATAACATAACTTGAGATAAGTACGCGTTTGTCAAAAAAACGAGGATAATTTAGATAAATGAAATGGCAGGCTAAAGGAACCGCTAAAAAAAATGCGGTATATTCAATGGTAACGAGTTGTGTAATATTTAAATCGGCTAAATAATTCAAAATAACGGCATCTTGCATAACAAGTTCACGTACACCTAGGATGATACAAATTAATGTAAAAATCAGTGATAATTTATCTGATGTATGTAGAGAGAATAGAAGTAAGCTGTAGATAGCCGCAGCGAAGAAAAAACCGGATATAAACAGCGTTTTCATTGCTCTAAATTTTTGTTCTTGAAAAATTGTTTGCACATTGCCAATTTGTAATGGGTATAGAATTACCCCCCAGTCACGTTCGTAGTTTGCTACATGAAGTGTTAGATTAAACACTTCATCGCTGGTTTCAAGTAATACTACTTGTGGTTTGTATTGACCTTGAGTTTTTTCTTTAGAAGAGCCTACTTTTCCTACTGAACTGAGTAACTTTTGATTTAGATATATACGGTAAGCGGTGCCTATCCGTGGTAATTTAATGGCAAGAGGTGATGTTCTTTTACCAGCCTTAATTTGCAGATGGTAGGTACCATAACTCTTGCCTGGGTCCGCGTATTTGTCGAATTTCTCGGGTTTCCAATTACCCGGGACATTGATATAGGTCTGCTCATTAAGTTGTGAGGTAAGGCGGGATGTGATTTGCTCATCAGACAGCAATTCATTATAAAAAAATAGCCATTTACCATTTAAATTAATTGAATTGTGCTCATTAAGCACTTTTGAAATGTCAATTACGCCATTTTTCACTTGGATAGGACTAGACTGAGGTGGGTTTAGATAATATATTCCATACATTAGGCTAACTGTCATTAACGCAAAAAAAATAGATTTTACAAAGGTAACGGGTTGTTGCATATGAATTCATTACCTTAAGCATTAATATGGCATTGAAATTTGTTAAAACTAAAAAATAATCATATCTACTTATACTTTTACTTATTGTGATTGCTGTCACTATTTAGGGTCGGCGGATTTTGAGTGAATATTATTTAAAGCGGGTTATGTCATTAGCGGATGTGTTTTATCAAGAGGGGTTTGGACAATA
>JBLHPA010000100.1:0-9999 GCA_047628235.1 Moritella sp. | reverse complement strand
TAGACTGAAACTTGTTCATTTAAGGTCAGTATTTTCTGTAATGACTGAAATAACGCCGTCGCAGTCCCTTCTAAGATACGTCCACAGCCACCAGAAAAGAGAGTATCACCGCAAAATAGCATCTCAGTATTATGGAACACAACATGTTCACTCTTGTGCCCAGGGGTCGCCATTACCGTTAAATTCAGTGCGCCATCGAGTAAACTTAGCTCGGAATTATCTGCGACAACGGTAAGGGGGCTTGTGAGCGTCATCGGCAGCGACGAATAGGTATGAACTTGCTGCGAGCTGGCGTCGATAAGTGCACTGACACCATCAATATGATCATAATGGTGATGAGTAATTAAAATAGCATCTAAGATCAACCCTTGCTGCGTAATTACCTGCTGTACTGGTTCTGCATGGCCGGGATCCACTACACAGCAGTGATTGCTGCGGGTATTTTTTATTAACCAGACATAATTATCACTAAATGTTGGTATAGAAATGACTTCAATCATTGCATCACTCTCTTTATCAGATTATCTTTAATTATAAACAAAACAAAAAATTAGCGGATATTGCAGTGTTAATCAAACCAGCACATCACAAGCATGCGATCAATCATCCCGAATCCTGGGACGATCTCCCCATGGGCGAGTGGCTTGCAAACCAAGTTCAAGCACGGCTTGATGAATGGTGCCCACAGATATTTGGTTATCATTTACTCAAACTCGGAGGCTTGAGTGGTGAGCTCAATTGCTTTGGCAGTAGTATTCGACATCAGGTTACAGCGACAACAGAGCAAGGTTTAGGTGGTGTATATACGGATCCCTGCCATCTACCATTTCAAGAAAACTGTATTGATGCCTGCATTCTAACACAAGCGATCGACTTTTCCGCTGATCCACACCAAGTCTTGCGTGAAATTGAGCGAGTATTGACAGGGGATGGTTATCTTATTCTGAGTGGTTACAATCCTCTTTCGCTTTGTGGCGCCGTTAAAATGTTAGGCTTTAAGCGGAACGTCCCGCCTTGGTCAGCAAGAATGTTTACCCCCGCACGCATAAAAGATTGGCTGGAATTGTTGGGTTTTGAAATTGTCCAGGATGATCGTTTTGGTTTTACCACCTTTCTCGGCAAAAAACCACTAACTTGGTGGTCAGAAAGTGTTGGACAGATGCATTTTCCTTCTTTTTCATCAGTGTATTTTATTGTAGCTCGCAAGCGCAGAGTGCCAATCTCTCCCGTTAAAAGCTGGTGGCAGTTAAGCCGAAGTAAGCGCCCACTTATCGTGACGAGTGCTACACGTAAATTACCCAATGACTAAATTTTTGATTTAGAATAACGAGATCATCAACTTTATGCCTTGAATCTGGTCACCTCTCGACTTACTGAACCCTGCATCTTGACGTGGTTTGGCTATAACAGGTGAATCCAAGCTAAAAACCGATTAGAATAGCCGCAGTTTAATTTATGTGGTGTGGTTTATGTTATTGGACGATTTAGAATTAACTCAGGGTTCTGGGCGGGTCATTGTATTCGATACCGAAACAACCGGTATGAATGATGGACCTGGTGGGATACACGTGGGTCATCGCGTTATTGAAATTGGGTGTATTGAATTAGTTAACCGCCGTCCGACTGGACGCACTTACCATGTTTATATTAAACCCGATAGGCTGATTGACCCCGACGCTATTGCTGTTCATGGTATTACCGATGAATATCTGCAAGATAAACCGGCATTTTCAACTATCGCTGATGAGTTTATCAATTTTATTACCGGGTCGGAGCTCGTTGCACATAACGCATCATTTGATATTAGCTTTTTGGATCATGAATTTCGATTATTAAATAAAAGACTGCCAGCAACTAAAGAAATTTGCAAAATTACCGATAGTTTAGCTATCGCGAAGAAATTATTCCCGGGTAAAAGGAATAATTTGGACGCGTTGTGTAATCGTTACGGTATTGATAATTCACACCGAACCCTGCATGGCGCATTGCTGGATGCGGAGATATTAGCGGAAGTTTATCTGTATATGACAGGTGGGCAAACGAAGTTGAACTTATCTCTGGACGCTGCCGGAGGTCAAAACCGCAGCGGTATTCGCCAGCTTGCTGTAGATCGGCCACGGTTAAAAGTGATATTAGCCGATAGCGCAGAGTTACAAGCCCACGACGAACGCCTGACTATAGTGGGTGATGCGTTATGGCGAGTGCAATAACATATATACCCAAGCCATCTTAAGATACGAGATTCAGAGATTCCTTTGGGTATAGGTAGTTTTAATTAAGGACAAATATGCGCAAATTGTGGTTGGTGTTGATTTTGTTCAGCACCCTCAGTTCAGCTCAAACTGTTTATCAAACAAGTGATATCGCGCTGTTGGATAATCGCTTTAGGGTTGACTACGGGATCAAACAGATCACCTTTATCATTGCTCGAAAACGATTTTCAGAAGCCGTGATCTTGGTGAGACCTGATGGTAGTAAAGCATACAGTTGGACGGCATCAGAGCGCACCCACTGGTTAGAGGGGAAAGATCACGACATTATTACCATTGATGATCCTATGCCCGGTCCCTGGCAGGCTCTGGGCGATATTGATGGTGACAACCGTATCCAATTGCTTTCTGATGTGCAACTACAAGTACAGCATCTGCCTATCCAGCTCTACAGCGGCGAACGTATTAAGGTAAGCGGCGCTCTCTACCATAACTCAACACAACTCGATGCCGCCTATCTGAACGGAACCAGCCTGACTATGGTGGCTTACGGTTACAATCGCCCCGAAGATGATAACTTTGAGTTTACCTCGCGAGAGCTAAGTAAGTTTAATGATCTGGGTGAGCGTTACGACGAGATGCCAGCTGATGGTATCTTCACTGCCCTTGTACCATTGGAGCTGACTACGGGAAAATACCGGTTTGAGGTTGCGGTAAAAAATAATGTTTTCAGCCGTAATTTCAATCAAGATGTTGTGGTTTTCCCCCGTCCAATCAAAACCCACATGTTGTCATTGCTGGATGGGGCAGATCCAACGCTGAAATTTGATTTTGATGAGGATGAGTTGAAACCGGCCAGCATAGCAATCAAAGGTAGGGTTATCTCAGCCAATGGTACTGCGGCAGAAGAATTTATTATTTATGGCAAAACGGGTATGGATCACTATCTTCACACCTTCGCGCGGCCCGTCTCCGGTTCTTATCAAATTGAGTTAGAGTTATTTGCTACTACGCGGTTAGGGCGAGAAATTATCATCAAAATGGACCCGCAAGCCTTTGTGATACCAATACCTTTGGTTGTTAATCTTAACTTGGTTGTCACTGAGGAGGCACTGCAGGGCGCAGCGTTGAAAGAAGCAGCCAATGCTGAGCCTGAATTTAACTGGCTGCACTGGTTGATAGGCGGTCTTTTGGGCGTTGTCATTTTGGCAGTTGTAGCACTGTTAGGTATTAAATTTTGGCAGAAAAGAAAATTTGGCAAAGTAATCGCTGAGAAGCCTCAATCAGAGTCGGAGCAAACTCCGGGCTCGGTAAGTAGTTCTGACACAGCAACTGAGTTAGATCTCAATACATTGAGTGATACTAAATAAGCCGTGCAACTGAACTTTCCTTCTTGGAATAACAGGGTGGTGGCTCTTGGACTATAAACTTTATTTCTTGGACTATAGGTGTTAAGTAATAGGCGTTTATCGCCCATTTTGTGATTAACACTTGTTTAAAAGATGTAATGCAATTAAAGTCGATATGCTACATATATATTGCTAATTCTTTCATATTAAGGTCAAAAATTATGGCGACTCAACGCACTTTTTCTATTGTTAAGCCGGATGCTGTGGGTAAAAACTTAATTGGTGCGATTTATTCCCGCATTGAAGCCTGTGGTTTAAAGGTAATTGCGGCAAAAATGGTTCATCTCACACAGGAACAGGCCGAAGGCTTTTATGCTGAGCATGAAGGAAAAGCATTTTTTCAGCCCTTAGTCGAATTTATGGTATCAGGCCCGATTATGGTGCAAGTGTTAGAAGGCGAGCATGCGATTACATTTTACCGCGAGTTAATGGGTACAACAAACCCAGAGACGGCTGCAGCGGGTACCTTACGCGGGGATTATGCCGAAAGCATGCGTTTTAATGCTGTGCACGGTTCCGATAGTCCTGAATCGGCAGCGCGTGAGATAGCTTATTTCTTTACTGAAAATGAAATCTTCACCCGTTAATTTGTTCATTGCTTGGTTAAATAATCAGTATCAATTAAATCAGTGCTGATTAAATTGGTACTGATCTAATTGACGGTTATTTATTCCATTAACAATATTTATATCCTCTTCACTACGTTCATCTCTGCCTTATCCGAGGTATGTCTTTAGTCCGTGAATAAATAATTTTGCTTAATTAAGCTAATGCGCTAGCGTCATGCCGCTAAACTTTGTACAATCTCGCGCCCTGAAACCTCGATTTTGACCACCTCTTTTTTATCCAAGCATAGATTAAAATTGAGTATCAAATTGTTTCAAACCGAATAAAATAAATGACAGAGGCTCACTTCATGAGTAATAAAAAAATTAATCTATTAGACTTTGATCGCAAAGCTATGCGCCAATATTTCGATGATATAGGCGAAAAACCATTCCGCGCTGATCAAGTGATGAAATGGATCTATCATGAAGGCTGTGATGATATTAATGAGATGACTAACCTGAATAAAAAATTGCGGGAAAAGTTGCTCCGGGATACAGAAATTAAAGCACCAGAGATCAGCCAGGAACAACGCAGTGCTGACGGCACCATTAAATGGGCGCTTAAAGTTGATGGGCAGGAATATGAAACTGTTTATATTCCTGATGGTGACCGTGCCACTTTATGTGTTTCTTCACAGGTTGGTTGTGCTTTAGCCTGTACGTTTTGCTCTACGGCACAACAGGGATTTAATCGTAACTTACGGGTTTCTGAAATTATCGGTCAAGTTTGGCGTGCAACGCAAGTTATTGGTTTTAATAACAAGAAACGTGCAGTTACCAATGTCGTGATGATGGGGATGGGGGAGCCGTTATTGAATTTAACCAATTTAGTCCCGGCGTTAAATATAATGCTGGACGACTACGGTTTTGGTTTGTCTAAACGTCGTGTCACAGTATCAACATCTGGTGTTGTACCTGCGTTAGATAAGTTAGCGGATTCTATTGATGTGGCATTAGCTATTTCATTGCATGCGCCAAATGATAAATTGCGCAGTGAAATCATGCCGATTAACGACAAGTACAATATTGAAACCTTACTGGCCTCTGTAAAGAATTATATCAGTAAGTCGAACGCCAACAGACAAAAGGTGACGATTGAGTATGTGCTACTTGATCATGTCAATGATTCGACAGATCAGGCACATGAGTTAGCACGACTGTTAAAAGATACACCCTGTAAAATAAACTTGATCCCGTTCAATCCTTTCCCTGAAAGCGGTTACGGTAAACCAAGTAATAGTCGTATCGATCGCTTTAATAAAGTGCTGATGGAGTATGAAAATACGGTCACGATTCGTAAAACCCGTGGTGATGATATTGATGCTGCTTGCGGGCAACTGGCGGGTGACGTAATCGACAGAACGAAAAGAACATTAAAAAAACGGATGCAAGGTGACGCAATTTCAGTCAAAATGGACGACTAAGCATAATAACTAGATGGATTTAAGGATGAAGCAGTTCGTTGTATTAGGGTTAATCATCGCTGCCTTGGCCGGATGTAGCTCCAAAAGTTATGTTGAAACCAGCGAAGGCTTAAGTGAAAAAACCGTTGATCTGCCAGCAGCGGCAAAAAGTCGCTTAACCTTAGCGTTAAAGTATGTAGAAATTGAAAACTATCAAGAAGCAAAAATAAACTTAGATAGAGCGTCCAGTTATGAGCCAGATAATGCAGATATTCATTTGGCTTATGCTTATTATCACCAGAAGGTGAAAGAGAATGAGCATGCGGAGAAGGCTTACCGTAAAGCGCTGAAACTGGCACCTAATGATGGTAATATTAATAATAACTATGGTGTTTTTCTGTGTGGCGTGAAGCGATTTGATGAAGCAGAAAAACAGTTTCTAGCCGCAATCTCAGCACCGTTTTATAATGCCATTTCGAATAGCTATGAAAATGCAGGACAATGTGCACTGGAGCAGGGCAATAAAGACCGAGCTCTCAAATATTTGCAATCATCATTGGCGCATGCACCTCAAAATTTAAATGTTCGGCTCACCTTAGCAGAGTTAAATTATGAACTGGCCAATTATAAGGTAGCCCAACAACAATTGATAAAATACGAATCAGTCGCGAAAGCAACCGCACGCAGCCTTTGGTTGGGTTTTAATATTGCGCAAAAACAAGATAACTCAGCTGTTGCTGAAGTATACAGCCGCCAATTATTAGCTCAATTCCCGTTAGCTCTTCAAACACAAAAATATATTACAAATGACTATTGATTTAGAAACACAGCAAGATCGCGATGTTTCAGCAGCGTTGCTGGATAACATAGAAATTGTCACTGCAGGTCAAATGCTGCGGGATGCACGTACCGCACTGAGTATTAGTGTTCGACAGGTGAGCGACAATATCAACTTGAAGATGTCAGTGATAGATAACATCGAGCAAGATATCAGTGATAAAAATATTTCACAGACCTTCATGCGCGGTTATATTCGCTGCTACGCACGTTACTTAAAAATTTCAGAAACCGAAGTGCTCAGTGCGTATGGCTGCCAGAATATGGCGTGTGAACAACAAGCAGAGCTGCAGAGTTTCTCGCGTCGAACTAAACTTGAAGCCAGCGATAATCGATTAATGCTGGTTAGTTATGGCATTCTTGGCTTTATGTTGATCGTTTTCCTGATTTGGGGATTTCAGCGCAATGAGGTTGCGGTGGTTGTTCCTGAGCATGAAATTGGCGAGGTAGTGCCTGAAATACCGGCAGTGTCTCCGCTGGTTACATCGCCGTCAACAGCTGTTACAGTGCCTGCTAAGGACGCTGTACCTTCTCAAGTTATCGCCGAACCCGCAGTCTCAACACCGCAGTCTCAATCAAACCCCGTTACAAACACGGCGGAACAAACGATAGCCAAGACGCTTGCACTGACGTTTAGTGGAGATTGCTGGGTGCAGATTAAAGACAAGTATGGTAAAACCTTAGCGATTGGGGTTAAAAATGCCGGGCAGGTATTAACACTGCAGGGCGAGGCGCCATTAACGATCAAACTGGGTGCGCCTGAGCAGGTGCGCATGGACTATGCGGGTGACAATATTGATTTATCTGCATTCAGAAAAGGTCGTGTCGCTAAATTTAAATTACCTTTTGAAGCTTAATTAACCGAGTTATATATATGCACCAGGAAAACCCAATTATTCGCCGTAAGTCTAGCCAGGTTATGGTGGGTAAAGTACCCGTAGGTGGCAACGCTCCTATTGCGGTGCAATCAATGACCAATACCTCAACGATGGATGTTGCTGCCACTGTCGCCCAAATAAAACAATTGCAAGCCGTTGGTGCTGATATTGTTCGGGTCTCAGTACCGACCATGGAAGCAGCTGAAGCGTTTAAACAAATTAAACAGCAAGTTGAGCTTCCCTTGGTTGCTGATATCCATTTTGATTATCGGATTGCGCTAAAAGTAGCTGAATATGGGGTGGATTGCCTGCGTATTAATCCGGGTAATATTGGTAATGAAAGCCGGATCCGTTCAGTAGTTGACTGTGCCAAAGACATGAATATACCGATTAGAATTGGTGTGAACGGTGGTTCACTCGAGCGTGATATTCAAGAAAAATACGGTGAGCCGACACCTGCTGCATTAGTTGAATCAGCGATGCGCCATGTTGATATCCTTGACCGTCTGAATTTTGATCAATTTAAAGTGAGTGTGAAAGCGTCCGATGTCTTTTTAGCGGTCGAGTCATACCGTCTGCTGGCAAAACAAATCATTCAGCCGCTACATTTAGGCATTACCGAGGCTGGTGGTTTTAGAAGTGGAGCTGTCAAGTCATCCGTTGGCTTGGGCATGTTACTTGCTGAAGGTATCGGCGATACCATACGTATATCTTTGGCGGCCGATCCTGTTGAAGAGATTAGAGTCGGTTTTGATATTTTAAAATCACTGCGCATTCGCAGCCGTGGTATTAACTTTATTGCTTGCCCGACGTGCTCGCGTCAAGAGTTTGATGTGATAAGTACTGTTAATGCACTTGAAGAACGACTGGAAGATATTATTACCCCTATGGATGTATCTATCATTGGTTGTGTCGTTAACGGCCCAGGCGAAGCAGAAGCATCACATATTGGCGTAACCGGTGGTAATCGCAAGAGCGGTTATTATTTGGATGGAAAAAGGCAGAAAGAGCGCTTTGATAATACGGCTATGATCGATCAGCTGGAAGCCAAAATTCGTGCGAAAGCGGCAATGATGTTACCTGAAAATATTATCGTAACAGACTCAAATTCTTAGTTTTACACAAGAAAGGCATTCGTATTAGGATAAATATTCTACGAATGCCTTTGAATATTTTACCTCGGCGTAGAAACTCCTTATAATCTGGAGTAATACGTCTTTTCAAATTTTCGAGCGTGATCGTGGCTAAAACAATACAAGCAATTCGTGGCATGAATGATTGCTTACCTGAACAAACGCCGGTATGGCAAAAAGTAGAATCAGTGTTACGCAACACTGCCGCAGCCTATGGCTATTCTGAAATTCGCACTCCAATTGTAGAATCAACGCATCTATTTAAGCGTGCTATCGGTGAAGTAACCGATGTTGTTGAAAAAGAGATGTATACATTTGAGGATCGTAATGGCGATAGTCTGACGTTACGACCTGAGGGGACTGCTTCAACGGTACGTGCAGGGATCCAAAATGGCTTGCTGTATAATCAAGAGCGCCGTCTTTGGTATATCGGTCCTATGTTCCGACACGAACGACCACAAAAAGGACGTTATCGCCAGTTTCACCAGTTTGGCGTCGAGATTTTTGGCTTGCAGGGTGCCGATACCGATGCTGAAGTGATTATGTTTACAGCACGCCTGTGGAAAGCGCTAGGTTTGAGTGAGCATGTCACATTGCAACTCAACTCGTTAGGCTCGGCAGAAGAGCGTAATGCTCATCGTGACGTTTTAATTGCTTATCTCGAAGGCTTTAAAGCGCTATTAGATGAAGAGAGTCAGCGCCGTATGTACACCAATCCATTGCGTGTACTAGACAGTAAAAATCCGCATGTTCAGCAACTGGTTGTTGATGCACCACGATTATCTGATTATTATGGTGATGAAACTAAAGCACATTTTGATGGTCTATGTAAAATATTGGATACCGCGGGTATTAAGTATGAAGTGAATGATCGCCTAGTACGCGGGCTGGATTATTACAATTATACTGTTTTTGAATGGGTCACTGACAGTTTAGGGGCGCAGGGTACTATTTGTGCTGGCGGCCGTTATGACGGTTTAGTCGAACAACTTGGTGGTAAAGCAACGCCAGCGGTTGGTTTTGCTCTGGGCATTGAACGTCTGGTACTGTTAATGGAGACGCTTGAATTAACAGAAGATATAGCGGGTGCTGTGGATGTTTACATTGCTGCATTAGGTGAAGGTGCAGATGTGCATGGTATGTTATTAGCGGAGCAATTACGCGATAAAATGCCGACGGTTAAAGTTATGATGCACAACGGTGGCGGTAATTTTAAGAAGCAGCTTAAACGTGCAGATCAAAATGGTGCCAAAGTCGCTTTAATTTTAGGCGGCACCGAGATTGAAAACAAACAAGTCACTGTGAAAGATCTGACGGGTAAAACAGAGCAGCAAACAATTGCAGTTGATAAACTAGTAAACCAATTGATAACGCTACTGAATAAGTAAAATAAAATACTTTTTAGTTTAGTTTAAAAATAATTAAGGGTGAGTCGTGGAAGGTTACGCTACTGAAGAACAACAAGTTGAAGCACTGAAATCATGGTGGAAATCCAATGGTAATGCCGTGATTTTTGGTACC
>JBLHPA010000099.1:0-10041 GCA_047628235.1 Moritella sp. | reverse complement strand
TTTAGACCCTTAATTTCGAGCGCTAATGTCATGGGCACAACCTGTTCATAGAGATAAATGGAGGTGAATTATACCCAAAAAATGTAGAAATGCGAGGGGGAGGAGCAAAAGCAAGGCTTCATTGCCAATTGATATGAGTGCCGCCGATTAGCGAAATGCGATCTAGTTCCCTCCCCTTACTCTTTATTTGAAAATAGAGGGAGGAGAGTTAGGGAGAGGTTATTGTCTACCAACCCGCAACTCGTCACTCGCTACCCGCAACTAGTCAATATCTATTCAGCCAAAGGCACCACTTTACCTACGTAAGGCAGGTTGCGATATTTCTGCCCGTAGTCGATACCATAACCCACCACAAACTCATCCGGAATTTCAAAGCCAATCCAGTTAACCGGCACAGCCACTTCACGGCGTGATGGTTTGTCTAGCAAGGTCGTGATCGTAATCGATTTGGGATCGCGCAGTTCTAGCATCGTTTTGATCTTACTCAGGGTAAAACCAGTATCAATGATATCTTCAACAATCAATACATCTTTACCCTTAATGTCACTGTCCAGATCTTTGAGGATACGTACATCACGGTTACTTTCCATCGAATTGCCGTAGCTTGAGGCCGTCATAAAATCTAATTCAATCGGTAGGTTTATATGTCGGCACAGATCCGACATATAAATAACTGACCCACGTAACAGGCAAACGATAATTAATGTTTCAGTATCCTGATAATGCAGTTCAATTTCTTTTGCTAACTGTTTCACTTTTGCCTGAATGTCAGCTTCGGTGATCATGACTTCAACAGTGTGCTTCATTTAAAACGCTCCAAACATAGAACCAAACCCGCATAACTGAAAATACAAATTTCAGATCATTTGGATTCTGGGTATATAAAAACTGGGTAAATAAAAATATTGGCGCTAGTCTATACCCAAACCACGTCAAGATACAGGGTTCAGCGTTTTTGGAAATAGATTTAGCCCTACGGTTTACTTTAGCAATAATTGACTTTAACAATAATTGGATTGTTCACCGCGCTAATGATAATCTTAACATTAACAACACACCAACAAGTGCCGATTAACATTAACAAACAAACAACATTTGGACACGTATATATGGAAGTACCTGCAGTAGTCAGACGGCGCACCCGTCTATCCCCCGAAGCACGGCGTGAACAACTCCTGATGTGTGCAATGGAGGTGTTTTCTAAACGCGGTATCGGTCGTGCCGGTCACGCAGAAATAGCCGAATTAGCCCAGGTGTCAGTGGCCACCGTGTTTAATTATTTCAGTACCCGGGATGAATTGGTTGATCATGTTCTGCAGCAAATAGAAACCTTCTTTACTGACATGGTGGCAAATAGCTTTAATGATCCCGCCAATTCTGCCTACCAGGCAATCCATGATTATTTGTGCGCCTTTGTTGAGGCCGCCATTGAACAGCCCCAGTACACTTACATCTGGCTGGAATGGAGTTCATCAATCAGGGAAGATTGCTGGCCACGTTACTTAGCACTGCTGGACAATAATATTGCCTGTATCAGCAAGAAGATCCAACCTGCGATTGATAATGGTGAGATCAATACCTATCTCACCACGACAGAATTTGCCCGTAGCCTGACCAATCAAGGTTATATGATCCTACAGCTGGTCAATCAGCCACAGCCGATGGATAAAACAGAGATCATTGGCTTTCTGGAAAAATACATCGCAACAGCACTCAGAAAACTACCTTCCCCACCCGGCGTAGATAGCTTGCTCAACGTCTAAATGGTCGAGAATGCGCGCCACCATCAGGTCGATAAGCTCGGCCAGTGTTTGCGGTTTACGGTAAAAACCCGGCGCTGCAGGCATAATTGTGACGCCAAGACGGGATAATTTAAGCATATTTTCTAAATGGATAGGTGACAGTGGCGTTTCCCGCGGCACTAATAATAGTTGACCACGCTCCTTCAACACCACATCCGCCGCCCGTTGCAACAGATTGCTGGAATTACCTTGGGCAATGGCCGACACAGTCCCCATACTGCAAGGACAAATAACCATCTGCTTCGGCGCGCCCGAACCCGATGCGACCGGAGAAAACCAGTCTTTATTACCCGGAACCACCAGCTGCCCAGCGCGGGCCTGATATTTTTCAGCCAAAAAAGCCTGTAATGACAGACCATCCTCCGGCCATTTTTCATCGGTCTCTGTCGCCATCACTATTTTAGCGGCTTCCGACATCAGTAGGTATACCTGGACGTCTGCGGCTAGCAGCAATTGCAATAAGCGCACCGCATACTGAGAGCCAGATGCGCCGCTAATGCCTAAAGTAATACGTTTATTAAATACAGCATCCGCTGTCACGTTCGTTATCATCTAAATACCTTTTTCATTTGTTTCGCAAAAAACGGAGCATCTTACTCAGCCACCAGCTGCGCCAATAATTTATCATGAATACCGCCAAAACCACCATTACTCATGATCAAGACATGACAAGCTCCACCAGCGGCAGTCTCCGTCTTGGCCTGATCACAAATAGCCAGTACCAGCGTATCAATGTGTTGCTGGATCATCGCCTTATCGCCCAACTCATCGGCCACTGGCTGTAAATGCCAATTCAAACCCGGTGGCTGATATAACAATACCGTATCTGCCACTTGCAATGATTGGGCTAACTGCTGCTGATGTACGCCCATGCGCATGGTGTTAGAGCGCGGTTCCAATACGGCAATAATAGGATCATTACCCACAGCGGCACGCAGCCCGGCGAGTGTAGTGGTGATCGCGGTAGGGTGATGGGCAAAGTCATCATATACCCGAATGCCCTGCACCTCGCCTTTCAATTCCATCCGCCGTTTCGGCGTTTTAAACTGCGCCAACGCGGCTACCGCCTGAGACAATGCCACACCGGCATAATGTGCAGCAGCAATCGCCATCATCCCATTTTGTAAGTTATGCTCACCGATGAGATCCCAGTCAACCACACCGGCCAATTTACCCTGACACCACACTTCAAATTGTGCCGCATCAGCCGTTAACTTATTCGCCTGCCAGTGACAACCATCTGCATCTGCATTGACGTTGACCGTGTTTTTATTCAAACTCTTTTTTTCTTGATACTTATTTCCTAAGTATTGTATCGGTGTCCAGCAGCCCATCTGCTTAACGGCTTCCAACGCAGGTACTTTTTCTGGCATTAAAATAAGCCCGTTACTCGGCACCGTTCGCACCACATGGTGAAACTGACGCTGGATCGCCGCGAGATCGGGGAAAATATCCGCGTGATCATATTCCAGGTTATTCATGATCAGAGTATTAGGCTGATAATGCACAAACTTAGATCGTTTATCAAAAAACGCCGTATCATATTCATCCGCTTCAATCACAAAGAAATAACCGCCCCCCAGGCGGGCTGACTCGATAAAATTCTGCGGCACGCCACCGATCAGAAAACCCGGATTTAACCCGGCATACTCCAAGATCCAGGCGACCATCGCGGCAGTAGTCGTTTTACCATGGGTGCCGGAAGCCGCAATAACATAGCGCTGCCGTAACAGATGCTCAGATAACCATTGCGGACCCGACGTATAAGCAAGCTTTCGATCCAACATATACTCCACGCAGGCATTACCCCGTGCCATCGCATTACCCACAATAACCACATCGGGTGCCGGATCTAACTGGCTCGGATCATAACCTTCGATGAGCGCAATGCCCTGGTCTTGCAACTGGGTACTCATGGGCGGGTAAACATGAGCATCAGAGCCAGTGACCTTATAGCCCAATTGCTTGGCTAATACGGCAATACCGCCCATGAACGTACCGCAAATGCCTAAGATATGCAGGTGCCGACCCGCACCAGGCAGCTTGGATGCCCCCTGTTGCGATGCTAGCTGCGCATGAGGCATTGAAGATAATTGAGACATGATGTTATCGCTTAATAAATAGTTAATAGTTAATAGTGACGAGTTAATAGTGACGAGTTAATAGTGACGAGTTACTCGCTAATAAACTATCAAACTATCAAACTAACGCGTCCGAAATTTATGGTGAACGCGATTAATTGTCACGCCAACGATGATACCCAAGATCAATAAAATAATGAATAACAGCAAAATAGACTTGGTTGCATCAAACTGAAAAATAGTAAAGGTTTTGAGCATGTCCCGATAAGCAAATTTAAGCTGCAGGAAACCTATCTGTTTCTGCTCTAATACTACCGGTGCGATGTACACGCGAGTAGCCGCATCATCAAGATATTGCTTGCGAGCCTGCAGTTTTGTCATGTAATCCGTTTCCGATGAACTCAACAGTTCACCATTAGCAGCAAATACATTCAAACTGGTCACGTATTCATTTTTAGTTACCTCATCAACCAACTGCTGCAGTTTACTCTCATCCTGCTCGGCAATCAGGTTAGCGGTCATCTGGGTCGGGTAGTCCAGCAACGAATGCACCAGCATATCAACCTGACGATAACGCGCCGCCGTGACGTTATTATAAAAAGAGATCGCAATAAAAATAAATAAAGCGCTCAACCCCAGGGCCGTCAGTAACGACGTTTGGCTTTTTAGCTGTATGGCATAACGTTTGGTATTGCTTTTGCCATTGTTGTTAACGGGGCTTTTCGTTTTGCTGTCAGCCTGATTTTTCGCCTTGCTTGTAACCGATTTTTTTGAATTACTTTTTGCATAACCCTTTGCATAACCCATCGACAAATATCCCTCTGATCAGATCCAAGATTTAGCAATTTTATGCTGAATGAGTTATCTTAGCTACCAGTAACCGACCGAATACAAGGATTAGTAGCAAAAATGACACAACTCGCAGCGACTTTATTTAATCACACCCCATTAGCCCAATGGCACTCGGTAATCAAACAGCAGCCCGGTCAGATAAATCAAGTCACTTATAGTTGTGATAAATTAAGTCGTGGTAAATTTAATATTTCAGAGAAAAAACCGCAAGTAACAGCGCATTATCTCGCGTTGTTCGGAAAAAATTTATCCTCGAGTGCCGTGATAAACCTGCTTCAGGCACTCAACCAGCACAGTGACGAGATAGTTTTATACCCACCCAATCGTTGCCCAACAGCCCTGCCGACAACGGAAAAAGTGCAGCGCAACCAAGCGCACACCGACCTGCTGGTGCTCGGATTTGCCGCATTATCGCCATCGTTGATCAGCACTCTCACCGCCACCCTCGCGAACTGGAGCCACAACTATCGTGTTGATTACGCCTTTAGCAACCAGCTGCCTCAGTTAGCAAAACCGGGCGTGGTACTGATGGACATGGATTCCACAACCATTCAAATTGAGTGTATCGATGAAATAGCCAAACTGGCTGGCGCTGAGGTTGGCAAACAGGTTGCGGCGGTCACAGCCAGAGCCATGAATGGTGAATTAGATTTTGCCGAAAGTTTACGCTCGCGGGTAGCCACGTTAAAGGATTGTCCCGAAGCGGTATTAAAACAGGTCGCCGATGCCATGCCGCTAATGCCGGGATTAGAATTGTTGATTGCGACCCTGCATCAGGCAAACTGGAAAGTGGCGATAGCGTCGGGTGGTTTCACCTACTTTGCCCAGCGCTTGCAAGCCGACCTCGGCTTTGATGCAGTTTTTGCCAATCAGCTGCAGATCACCAATGGTTATCTCACCGGCGAAGTGCTCGGCGATATCGTTGATGCGCAGGTGAAAGCGGATACCCTACAGGTATTGGCCGCGCGCTACCAGATCGCCCCTGACCAGACCGTAGCCATCGGAGACGGCGCCAATGATCTACTGATGCTTGCAAACGCCGCATTAGGGGTGGCCATACATGCCAAGCCAGTGGTGCAGCAACAGGCTCAGGTATCGCTCAATTATCATGATCTGGAAGGATTGGTGGCGTTGTTACACTGCGGTGCCTGCATCCACGCCAGTTGGCGCTAGGTTAGATCTGTTAGGAGTGGTGAGGCGTACGCGTTCGCCGCAGTCCTAAGCGGAACAAAAGTTCCGTACTCACATCAATCAGATCCAGCACACCTTGCACGCCCCACAGATCCTCTTCTAATTTCTGCGCCCTGTGCACGGCGTAATGGCTGACGTAATTCAACTCTTTGGCAATATATTCCATATCGGGCCGGCCAGTACGGGATAACATGAGTTGAATCGCATAAAAATCCCCTTTTTGCAGCGCTTTGGTGACAAATAGCTTACGCTCGACTTCATTAGCCAAATCACTCTCAAGGCACGTTGTCACCGCCGCCTTGCGAACCGCCAGTGCCGTAGATTTAACATTGGCGATCGCGATATAGATCACCTGTTGCCACGGTCGATAACTCGATTTAAGACTCATCAACGTGTCGTCAAAGACCTGCTTAATGGCTTCATTGGCAAATAACGGGTACAGATTATAGGGCGCGTTAGCATGCCCAAATTGGGTGAACAGCGGCGTTAGGCTGTTTGGCTGTTCACTGATGGCTATTTTATCAACCTGAAATTGTTTATTCACCTTATGCACATATAACGGGGTTGTTGACAGATGATGACAGTACATATTGCGTAACACCGAAACCAAACCCGGTGCCTGTTTGGGCTCAGGCGAACGCTTTAACTTCTCTTTATTATTACGGATCAATAAGCTAAAGAACTGCCGCGCAACGTGGTCTTCCTTGTCTCCGGAAATATGCAAATGCAGGATCGTTTTAGCCTTATTATAACCCACCACGGTATAAGCCAGATTAGCCAACGAGACTTTTTTTGCTAACTTCTGCAGGCTGGGTAATTCCAGATAGAGACGGTGACCAAGCTCGATATCCAGCGGCGCTTCCAGCTCAATTTGTAATCCTTCGGTAGAAAAATCATTACTCCAACCCTTCAGGGTCTGATCAGGGTTGCTGGCAATAATCGCCGTTTTATAACTAAAACGCGTCTCTTTACGTAACTGCACAAACTTAAATTGAGCCAGTATTGCAGCCTGCTGCGCGATGGGTAAACGGTATTGGTGTAATGAATTGAAGTTACAGCCCTCCTGTGCATAGGCTTTGTAATCCGCCAAAATATTTTCATTGCTGATATCCTGGATCAAACCAACCCAACGAATATCCTGCAACGACTTGAGTATCAGGGGCGCTATCTGCTGTTTATAGCTATCGACTTCCAGCAAGTGCTTCTCCTCATCCAAGGCCGCTTTATGCAAGGTCAGTTTAAATACCCGAAAATTGGGCCGCTGCGCAGCAAAAGATAAAAACAGACCTTTCAGTCCCGATTGCTGGAGACTTTCAGCACTGGCTGCATAAAAGTATAAACGCCCACCCTGGGTATAATAAAAACTGTACAGCGTGGTTTCAATGCGCTCATTATTCTGCAATGCCTGCTGCATCCAAAGGGTCTGAAAACAGGCTTCAAGCTGGCTTTTTGCCTCTTCATTGACCCAATAATCATACACCCCGCGATTATTCTCATTTAATAACATATGGCTCAGATAGGGCTGCTGCTCACTCGACAGATACACGGGTAATCCGGACATACGCGGCAAAAAGAATTGTTCATAGCCTTTAACCACTATGTTTTCTTCTTGGTAACGTACATTTACCTTATATTTATGTTTGTTCGCGGCGATCAGTTTAGCAATAATCACATCCAATTCAGGATGCGCAGTAATACGCATCAAGCGCAAATAATTATATTTTTCTTCCTCATCAATGCCCACCAGTTTATAGTCAAAAAATTCACGTAAGCACTGGTTAGCAAATTCTTGCCTTAAACCGGAAAAATTAATGCCGACTTCACTGCCAAGTACAAATTCCTGATGTTTTTCTACTTTAACCCGTAGGCCACTGGTGGATACATCGGACGTCATGAGTGCCAGCGTCAGCGCTCCAATGCGCATGCGGATCTCTGAGCTGTAATGCATGCGTTCCTCACTACGAACACAATAAGAACCGTACAGGATGGGTTCAAGCGCAAAAGCGCTGAGAGGATCCGCAACGTCAACCAGACGTTCCTGGGTAGGTTTGTTACGCTCTGCTTGATGGAATGCCACCACATCTTCGTGTACACCGAGGATATAATGTCCCTGATGCTGAGCTAATAATTTTTTAAATAATTTGATCCCGTCGGCACTGATGTGGTGCACAATGCCAGCATGCTCATAGCGCATCACCAGATCTTCGCCGTAGTGGCGAAAATCCATAATGCGCCGGGTCGGGGCTGAGATGCGATTAACTTCCATCTTGATAAGAAAACGGGTGCTCTTACTTTCCCCTTCGGTATGGTGATCAAATAAGTCACTGAAGTCAGGATCGTGATACAGCCGACTTAAGGTCTTAATCACTCCGGTATAATTTGATAATTCCATAGCTTAGGTATCACTGCTTAATATGACGGCTTGAAGTGAAATGTCAGAGACACCCCAAAAGGCGTGAGTTATGCTGTCAAAAAAATAACGAATTAAATTCTATCTAATAACAACATCGCTAAGCAAGCAAATTTAGTGCCATTTAACAGATAATTTTCTTTCTTTTTTGATGATGATCATTTTTTACTTCATACATTAAGTTGTCTGCGCTGGTTAACATTTCATCCGCCGTCATATTTGGACAGTAAACAGTATAACCAATGCTAATACCAATCGAAACATTGCAAACCGATAGGGCAAAGGATTGCAGTAAAGTCCGTTCAATTTGTACGCTCAATTCACAAGCATAGTCTAAATCTGCAGTCGGTAACAGGATCACAAATTCATCACCGCCCAGACGAGACAGCAGATGATCAGGCTTGGTCAGTAAGTGCAGGATACGCTTGGTCACAGCAATGAGAAGCTCATCGCCAGCCGCGTGTCCATACTGATCATTAACGATTTTAAAGCGATCGAGATCCATAAATAATAATACAGGGGTGATCTTGCCCTGCTCTGCTAGCGGATAAATCTGCCCCAGCTTTTCCATCAAGTGGGCACGATTGGGTAACCCCGTCAGGTGATCATGCATAGCCGCATGCCGAACACGCTCTTCCGCTCGGCGTCTTTCCACTACCTCACGCTTCAATTTTTGGTTCACAACTAATAGATAGGACAGCCATAAACCATTCAACAATAAGGCTGTAATAATGCCTTTTATCCACACCCCCCAGATACTCCAGTCGACTTTATTGGTCGGTTTATGATAAATAAATTGTCTGAAATCTGCCCCTTTAGCAATCAGATCGACATTGACCAATTGCTGGACAATGTTGGTAAAGTGCTGCTGGTTAATATAACCAAGTGGGATAAATTCCGGCAAAATATAATCACGCATAGTGCTTAGCTGATACTGCAGCACGCTACGCCTATTTGCCTCAGTGGCAGCCCCTGGATTACGGTGCTGCAACATGATATCCAGGGTCTCTTCTGTATGCGCTAGCGCATATTCCCACCCTTTCAAAACGGCGTCCAGCACCGCCTCGACACGCTCTGGATGCTCGATTAATTCCTGCGTACTGGTAAAAAGGTAGTCGCTATAAAAATCAATACCGTAGTCTTTAGGCACAAAGATGATCGGTTTCACTCTCTGGCGCACCATATTGTAGGGACCATTGGTTAATTTAATGCTAAAAGCATCAAACTGGTTATTAACAAGGTAGTTGATATCGCGTCCGGTCGCCTGTTCCTGCATATTAATCGAGTTGATCTTTAGCTTACGCAGTAGCGCAATCAGCTCAATGTCTTGTCGTTCGGGCAGTAACAAGATCCGCTTATTATCGAGCTCATCAATCTGGTTAATACCGCGGTCTTTGAGTGTGAGTAATGCCGCCGGGGAGTGTTGAAAAATAGCCGCCATAGCAACAATTTCGCTGCCGTTGGCCTTGGCAATGAGGATATCGGAATCACTGATACCATATTCCACCTGACCAGACGTGACCGCATCTAACACGGTGCGTTGGCTATTGCGCGGACTCAGCGTAACATCAAGCCCTCGCTCGATAAAAAAGCCTTTATGTTTCGCCATATAATAACCGGCAAACTGGATCTGCTGCGCTTGTGGCAGCCTGATAGTCACCTGATTTTCGGCATGCGCTGCATTTGCGGCAAACGAGGCGGTTGC
>JBLHPA010000098.1:0-10222 GCA_047628235.1 Moritella sp. | reverse complement strand
TTTATTGTATTGCACCGAAGCCTTGGCTTCGCTTGAAAAAGGCAAAGCCTCGCTTAATGAGATGCAGGGAAAAATCGCAGGTGAAGTCCGCTTATCCACCTCTTCCGATTTGGGGCGCAATCTGGTATTGCCCTGGATAGATGAAATCATTGACTTACACCCTGAATTATCAATTCAATTAAATGTCGGCGATAATCTGGCTGACTTTTATCATGATAAAGTTGATATGGCTCTGCGCTATGGTAAGCCAGCAGACTCATCGATGGTGGCGTTTCCCATTGCCGCGATAGATCGGGTTATATGTGCAGCCCCCCGCTATCTTGCCCAGTTTGACGCGCTAAAACACCCCAAAGACTTACACCAGCACAATTGCCTGCTCTATCGCGTTAACAATAAGGTATTTAATAGCTGGGCGTTTTTCGATGACGAAGGGAAGTATGATGTTAAGGTTGCCGGAAATCGGGTAAGCAACGATGCAGATATCGTGCATCGCTGGGTGCTGGCCGGTAAAGGCATCGCCTTGAAATCACGCCTCGATATGGCCGCCGACTTACGCGCAGGCAACGTCACTGAGATACTCACTGATTTTCAATCGCCGCCGCTCAGTTTATGGCTAATTTGTCCTAACCGCACTCAGGTAACACCAGCGATGCTGATGATACGCGATATATTGCGTAATAAATGCGAAGAGGAACTGAACTCGGTTAGCCGCGAAACAAAGCACCGGTTCTGAGAACAGGTGCTTCTTATTAGATCAATAATGAAAGCTCACTGTTTCACTGCTTAGTTTTTCTCCCATCGCAGAGAGCCCATCTGCCAGTTCTCTATTATTTGTTGCGTGTTCACGCGTGGTATGAGATGCATCAGCAACATGAACGATGCGTTGATTCATGTCTTCTGCTACCTCATTTTGTTCCTTCGACGCCACAGCAATATGCGCGTTCATCTCATTAATAGCGACAACGGCTGCTGCAATACGCTCCAATGCTTCATCAGCATGCTTAACATGCTCAACACCTGTAACGGCCTGCTTCTGACAGTTACCTATAGCTTAGACCGATTGCTGCACCTGGGATTGAAGCTTTTCAATCATCTGCTGGATCTCACTGGTCGATTTAGCCGTTCGTGCTGCCTCAATCGCCGCATTTAGCGCGAGTAGATTAGTCTGATCTGCAATACCGTTAATAACATCCAGCACTGTGCTGATCTCTTTACTATCCGCATCCAGGGCACTGATCACTTCACCGACGTCTTGCACCTGATTGTTTAACTGCCCAATCGTTTTGGCCGCATCACCCATTACCTGGCGTCCGGTATGAGCATACTGGTCCGCTTCTTTGGTTTAGTCTGAGGCGTTGGCAGTATTACCCGCTACCTCTTTAATCGTGGCAGTCATTTCAGTCATCGCTGTGGATATTAATTCAATATCCTGATATTGCAGTTCCATTCCAGAAGCATTCTCGGTTGCAGCCTCTTTAAGCTGCAGGCTGGCGACGCCCAAATGCTCAACGGACTCCACAACATTTTTCAGCATGGAAGCAAAGTCATGCCGCGCTTCATTATAGTCAGTATAAAGTACACCAATCTCATCACCGCTGTTGTCAGAGGGTAACGTCTTGGTTAAGTCACCCTTTGCGATGGTTTGCAGCGCTTCACGAAGCGGTAGCAATGGTAACATCAGGTAACGGCGTACATACAGGAACAAAATCCCAGACAACAGCATCAGCGAGGCAAGCAACACAAGGGTAATGTGCATACTTTCAGCTACCTGTTCATTACTGGCCGCTTCCATCAACTGCACAGCCTTGTTCATTTCCTTAAGAATAAAAGGCGACTGCTGATGAAGATTTTCAATTAAATCGGCATGTTTTGCATTGGTCAGATCCACAGTTTCTAACTGTAGTAACGCTTGTATACCTGCTCGGTATTGGCCCCAGATCGTGCTGACTTTTTCTAGCTGTTTCTGGATCTCTCTATTCATTGGTGCCGAAATGCCGCGAGCCTTATCACCATTGAGTAACATACCCATGGATGTTTCAAACGATCTAATGGTGTTATTCACCGCAGTACTCTGTTCTATACCATAATTAACCAGCAAAACTTCTTTGGCGAGACGCTGAGACAGCATGCGCTGCCGCCCTGCAATGTTAATTGTTGCCGCGTCTGCTTGCATCCCATTGTAAATAATACCTATAGCACTCATACCGGATACCATAAGAATGATAATCAGTATCAGCAATTGTGCGCGGATCGTCTTGATTCCTATCTTTTGAAAAAAAAGTCTAAGTATTTTCATTAAAATTCTCGAAGAGATTAAAAATCATTTTAGCTACAGGCTACTATCATTATGCCACTGATATTAAAATTGTTTTTAGACTTTTTCACCAAAAATACCTATTTATAGTTACAACTACTTGTCGTTTTTCATCTCTGCGCAGCACAATGTTTACTGACTACGTCAAGTTTCTTTAGTCACGATTTCACTATCATGGGGGCTCATATAAATTAGCCTTTTCGATTTAATCGCTGATGACGATTGGAAGCATTACCTTTAGGCAATTCTGAAACAGCACTATGCTCATGGTACAAATGACGCACAGCAAAAATGGGATGTGATAACAACATTCTCGGCCCACTATACGTCATAACTAACCGCATTTTCTGCTTCTGCTCTGGTTTGTAACAATGAATTGGGCAGCGGTTACAGGTTGGTTTACTTTGCCCATAGGGACAACGGTCTAGACGGAGTTCGGCATATTCAAGTAGATCATGGCATTCAGAGCACAGACTTGTTCTTTGTTCCCGAGCCTGCTGATGATGGTTACGACAATAATAACTCACCATGTGATAAACCGTTTTAAACTCGGTGTTCAGTGAACCGATTAATCGTTCACCTGTTATTTGAGTGCGTACAACCATACAAACATCCTCAACTTCTTAATTCATATTTTATTGAGTTAAACATTTCAGATTAAAAAGATTGAATTCATAATTAGGTGTCGGCTACGCAACACCTATTCTTATATATTTCTTTTTACTAGGCCAATTCAAAATTTACAGTGTGAACATTAGCTAAATTTAAATGTTGTTTAGCATGCCATAAATCATAAGCATCTTGCATCGCTAACCAACTCTCGGGGTTCTACCAAGCGCTTTAGATAAACGAAGTGCCATTTCGGGCGAAACAGCACTTTGACCTTTAAGAACACGACTTAATGTTGAAGATGCGACATCGAGTTGTTTTGCTAAGTAACGGCAGCTAAAACCAGAAGGTTCAAGGTACACATCATAAATAAATTCGAAAGTAATACGCCAAGAATAGCGTTGTGAATAGCATTCAAATTAATAGTGATAACGACAGGAAATTATCGTTAAATGCTTATCATTAACAACATAAACCAATCTGTTTGTATCATCGATTCTGCGTGACCAAAAGCCCGCTAAATTTTCTTTCAATGGCTCAGGTTTACCGATACCTTCAAATGGTGAACGTTTGGCATCAGTAATCAGCTTATTAATTCGTTTGAGCGTTTTCTTGTCTTGACCTTGCCAATATAAATAATCATTCCACGCTTCACCAGTCCAAGCTAACATTCGACTCATTCAAGCAAATCTCTTTCCGTCGTTTTACCTGCATTATATTGAGCGATTGATTTGTTTAAATGAACCGCATTTGCAGGAGAGCGAGACAGATAAATCGTTTCCATTAAACTATTGTAATAATCCATAGACATTACAACTGCATCTTCAGCATCTCGACGGGTGATAACGGTGCAGTCTGCATCATTAACGACGCCATCAAGAACAGATTTAAGTCCATTTCTGGCTTCAGTAAAAGAAACTATACGCATAATGACCTCTTTTTTGAGTTGTACTTAATATTGAACAAGTCTAACTCACAACAAACAAGATGTACAATATATTGCACAGGTAGCAAAGAAGCAGTTAACGCTTCTCATCGTCCGTATGCGTATATTCATTCATTGATGTTATCCAAAATGCAGATCGGTCTACGTGAGTATCTCCCCAATACCATCAAGGTGTTTGATTTTGTCTACGTCAGGGATGAGGGTGAGTAAATCGGCGACACCAACATCTATACCTAGCTGGCTAAGTAAGGTTGTTACCTGCCCCCGATGGTGTGTTTGATGATTGTAAAAATGATGCACTAAGAAACCAAACTTTTTATTAAAGGGCTGACCTTTGGTGTTGTTAAACGATAACTCATGCTCATAATCTTGCTCCAGTGCTTCCAGAGAGAAATTAACTACAACCGCATCCATGATGATTCTGGCTTTTTGTAGCTCATTGAAATCAGGGTAAAGGGTCTCAGACAGCGCAGATGGCTTTGGTAATGAGTTAACATAGTCAAGTGAATTGTACTTTGAGGGGTGGCTTGCAAACCTTTTCAACCAAATAATGTCACCAACCAAAATATGATTTAGTGAACCCAAGATAGAACCAAAGAATGCACCACGATCTTCAATTAATTGAGTGTGGCTAAGATCAGCGGCAGCTTTATATATCTGTTCATTCATCCACTGATTATATTTGGCCATTAATTCGAAATTTTGTTTAATTGTCATATCCTTCCTTAGATATATACCCATGATCCTGTCATATTTTTAACCTAAGAGTTCACCATGGGTCAATGCTTATTTCTCGAACTAGCCCTGCCTTTAAAGTTGGGTAAATAATCTGAACGCTTTCTAAGCTATTCGAGTCCTGCTGTACTCACCGCGATTACGGAGTAAAATCAGGCACAACACCTTGCAAACTTGGCACGTTGGCAACGAAAGTCTTTAAATGCTCAATTAACAATTTAGCTCTGCGTGTAAGCAGTTTTCCATTCGCCCATATAATATAAATATTTCTATCTTGCCCCGTCCACATCGGTAAAACTTGCACCAACTGACCATTACTAAGCTCTGAAATAACTTCGCTTACTGGCAAAAGTGATATAGCTGAGCCATCAAGTGTTAACTGCTTAATCAACCTAAATTCATTTGCCACGACTCGAGGATGAGAAGGCCGAAAGCTAAATTCGGCCCTGTCTTGCTTATTTTGTAGCGACCAATTATATAGCGAGGATCCAACAACAAGATGGTGTGAATCTAAATCGTCCGGTACCGCAGGAAAACCATATTTTGTTGCATACTCATGAGATGCGACAAGAATTGTTTTAATAGTGCCGATCCTAACCTGGTAAAGATCTGAACTTTGCTGTGGGCCAACACGAATAGCAAAATCAGCCTGTGTTGCCAAAAAATTATCAGTCTTATTATCAAGGACAAACTCTAACTCAATATCTTCATACTTTGATATGAATCCAGACCAAGCTTTACTCAGAGAGCTGATTGCTAAATTAGTTGGCGCCAACAGTTTAATCTTTCCCGATAGTTCATTTACAGATGTTTCAAACAGATTGGTTCGATCTTCAAGGGATTCAACTAAGTATGAACATTCATCAAAGAGCTTCTGCCCTTCAAGTGTTAAATTGAACTGGCGAGCTGAACGGTTAATTAATTTGCACTTTAATTTATGTTCAAGTTTTTGAAGTCGCCTTGTCACTGTAGCGGCAGGAAGTGCTTGTAGTTCGGCAGCTTTGCTTAAACTGCCCGTTTTTACTATATGTACAAATAGGGCTATATCATTCAGCATCATGATTCCTAATTTGGAATTTATAATTGATATTCTATCAATAGTTGTTTTTTCATCAATCATGTACTTTGTGCCTAACTACTACATAAGGGAAGTCATCATGAAACAACGTATTATTTTTTCAATTATAATGTCATTTATATTGTCATCTCTCATGACGTGCTGGATAACACTAATAAACCTAGGGATGAGCGATCACTTCGTCTCACAATGGAACAACGCTTTTTGGTTAGCATGGCCAGCAGCAGGCACAATTTCATTTCTATTTGCCCCTACGATTCAAAAGTTAACGCTAAAACTAATATAAATAGTTACACTTAAATCCATCCAGAATATTCATGAGTTGAACATCGTAAGGTTCAACTCATTCTTTAAATATTTCCCGTAATGACGCCCTCAATTCAACCATAACACCTCCAAGATAATCAAAAGGAGGTATATTTAACCAAAAGATATTAGCAATCAATAAATTAAATGTGATTACAGTTTATGGTGTACGTCGATTCCGGAAAGATAGAATAAGAGCATTAATGCTAAACCGGATATGTAATTGAGTTATTTAAGGAAAAAAAGAACATGGAAAGCACCTTTAGTCTCCAAGATACATTAGCCAAAAGTCCAATGCCCTCGTTACAAAGTAGTTGTGATAAATTACTTGAATGGACTGCACCGCTATTAAGCCAGCAGGAATGGCTTAAGACAAAGGAGCTCGTTACGCAATTTACCAGTCCTGACGGCGAAGGGGTGAAATTACAAAATTCGCTAGAAAACGGGGCTAACAATAAAAATATTTTGAATTGGACCGCACCCGTTTGGCTTGATAGCTACCTCACAGCACGGTATTCACTGGTGATTAATAGCAACGTTTTTTATTATCTGAAAAGTAAATTAAGTCGTGAAATTTTTTCTCAAGGGCAGATAGCAACAGCACTGGTACGTTGTATTTTTGAATTTAAGTTGTTGATTGATAATGGTGAGCTGAGTGTCGACAGGCAAAAAGGTCAACCCATTTGTATGGCGCAATATAAGCACCTTTTTTCAGCTACGCGGATCCCCAAAAAAGGCAAGGATGAGTTAGCCATTACGACGGCAAAGAAACACATCATCGTATTATTCAAAGCGCATATTTTTAAGCTGGACATTGTTAATGAACAGGGTGACATTTACTCATTTTCCGAGATAGAAGCCGCTTTAAAACAAATTATGGCGACTACAGAGCAGGGGCAAAATTTTGGTGTGCTGACAACCATGGAAAGAGATGCGTGGGCCGAGAGTCGCATTACGTTGCTTAACGATAATCAAAAAAATCAGGCGCAGATAAAACAAATTGAAGAGGCCGTTTTTGCCTTATGTTTAGATGAAAATAGCCCAGATAGCTTAGTTGATACTTCCCAAATGTTATTACATGGTGATGGCAGCAACCGTTTCTTTGATAAATCATTGCAGTTTATTGTGTTTAAAAATGGTAAAACGGGCGTTAACTTTGCACATACCGGTATGGATGGCGCTGTGATGCTAAGGCTCATTGGCCATATTTATGACAATATCGACAAATATACCCTTAACGAAGAGGCCGCATCGGTTATTGTGCCAGAACCATTAACCTTTGATTTAAGCAGCGAATTAACCGCAACCCTACAAAATGCCAGTAAGGATTTTTATCTAGCCGTTAACAACACCCAAACTCGCGTCCTTAATTTTTCTCAATTTGGCAAAAACCAAGTAAAAAAATTCAACATGAGCCCCGATGCTTTTTTACAAGTTGCCCTGCAACTTGCCGAATATAAGCTCTATGGCAAATGTTATAGCGCGTATGAAGCCATTATGACACGGTCTTTTTTACAAGGCCGCATTGATGTTTTATATACGGTATCAGCAGAATCTATGGCGTTTATTAAAAACATAAACGATGTAAATTGCGATAAACACACAATAATAGCGTCGTTAAGAAAAGCCACTGAAAAACATATAACAAGAGCCAATGAGTGTCGCCTTGGACATGGGATCCACACGCACTTCTTAGGGTTAATCAGTCGTTTTCAGGCCGAGGGAGAGCAGATGGGAATGACGACGCTGCCTAACATATTTACCGATAACGGCTATCAAACATTGACCCATAGCGTTGTCTGCACCAGTACCACCGCTGAATATGGTGTTGAGTTAGCCGGTTATGGGCCAGTGGTTGAGGATGGTTATGGCATCCGCTACTTTACACGGGCAGATTCGATCTGTTTTAATATTACTAGCCGAACCGCAATCAAAGACAATTTAGATCTTATGGTGCAATACATTGAATTATCCTTAGTCGAAATGGCCGAGTTAATGCGCAACCTGTAATTTTATCAGTTTGCTTTGTGCCGCAGTACAAGCTGTATCAATTGCGCAAATCAAGCAAAAGGGTCATGTCGAAAACGGCATGACCCTTTTGTATTCTTGGCACCCCATAAACTGACTACTTATACGATGTCATTCAACAATATCTGTTTGAATATTTATTAGCGAAGCGGTGAACATGGCAATACCTGCACCAATACCTGTAAATATTATACTTTTATCTATATCCGCTAGATGCATTGAGTTAAGTAATCCAGATATAGTACTAACGGCAACCAATGAAGCACCAATCATACTTAAAACTTTAAATTTCTTTCCCGCTTGTAGCCAACATTGACAATTTGGGCACTTAAACATTGCTGAAAACGGGCCGTAAATTCGTTCCTCCACAGGAACTTCTATCATACTGAATTTATTCCCACATTTCTTACAGTTCATGGATTCCATTCCTTTATGTAACGATTCAAACATCAGTCCGGTTAACCAAGTTCGAGCGTTTTGACTTGTTAACGCTTAGAGTTTATACGCAATAGCTGTCTGCTGGTTATATTATCGCGAGATCAGGCCAATCAAAACATATCAGCCCCGCGCTGATAAAACTGATAGATATGTTCAATAAACAGTTTTACCTTCAGCGGCTGTAACTTAGTGTAAGGATAAATTGCATAGATACCCAGGGATTTAGCTACCTGCTGGTGCAATACTTCAATTAAACTTCCTGCCTGTAGGTCCCCTGCCACCAGCACCTTGGGCACATAAATAAGCCCTAAATTAAACAGTGCGGCCTTGCGCAATGCCGCCGCATTATTGGTGGTGAAATTGCCCTGCACTTTCAGCGTGTAGGCACCACCATCCCCCTTAAATAACCAGTCGTTCGCGCCCGTTTCCTGGTAGCTATAAGCGAGGCAATTATGCTGTTGCAGATCGGCGGTTTTTTTGGGTACGCCTTTACTCTCTAAATAAGCAGGCGCCCCGCAGATAACCCACTGCGCTTCAACCAGACGCCTGGCGATATAACTGGAATCTTGTAATGCACCAGTACGGACCGCCAGATCAAATCCCTCCTCCACAATATCGACAAAGCGGTTATCCAGATCCATATCAATATGGATGTCAGGATACAGGGTACTAAAGTCGGCAATGGCTTCAGCCAAGATCATCTCACCGGAGATCGTCGGCACCGTTAAACGGATGGTGCCGGAAAGGCTGTCACCCAACCCGTTCATAGCATCCATCGCGCCCTGGACCGAGAAATAGATGTCTCTGGCATGCTGATAAAAAACCTTACCCGCTTCCGTTAATGTCAGCTTGCGCGTGGTGCGATAGATAAGTTGAACCCCAACATCCTGCTCCAACCGGGTGATGTGTTTACTCACCACCGACTTAGTCAGACCGACAATATCCGCCGCTTTACTAAAAGAGCCTTGTTCAATCAGGTGATAAAAAATCAAGAAATCATCTGTACTTCGCATGATTGGTCCACTTTATGAAACACATATGTGTAATTAGGCTAGTATATCAAACACGACAATGTTATTAGAATGTCAAATTGGTGTTAGATGGAAACAGGAGTTAACCATCGCAGGTTATACCCTCGACCGTTTAGAATGACTAAAATAATGATGTGGTAATACACTATAAATATAAACGCCGCATCACAAGGAGTACATAGCAATGTCACATCCCTACAATGCACTAATTGATAGACTAAAGAAAACCATTGACGAAAAGCGAATAATAACAGACCCGACGCTTACCCTAGCCTATGGCACCGATGCCAGTTTTTATCGCTTGATACCGAAACTTATTCTGCAGTTAGCAAACTTAGACGAAGTGATCCTTGCAGTTAAGACCTGCTATGAATTAGCTATTCCTGTGACCTTCCGCGCGGCAGGTACCAGCCTCTCCGGTCAGGCACTCTCCGATTCTGTATTGATCACGCTTACCCACCACTGGCGTCAGCATAAGGTATTGAATAACGGCGAAAAGATATGGCTACAGCCGGGTATTATCGGCGCAGAGGCCAACAAGATACTGATGCCCTACCAGCGAAAAATAGGCCCCGATCCCGCGTCGATCAATACCTGTAAAATTGGCGGCATTGCCGCCAACAACGCCTCAGGCATGTGCTGTGGCACCGCGCAAAACAGCTACAATACCCTTGCAGGGATGACGGTTGTTCTGGCTGACGGCACGGTATTGAACACATTAGACAGTGAGAGTGTGG
>JBLHPA010000097.1:0-10366 GCA_047628235.1 Moritella sp. | reverse complement strand
CGACCTGTGTCATCAATCAAAATGTGTAATAACACGTGCCCTTCAATTTTTAGCCGTTGCGCTTTATACGGGTATTGTGGTTGAACTTTGCGCAATACCTTAGCAAAACCGATCTCAGGCTGATCCAACGCCCCCTGTTCAATCATATTTACTTGCGGCGGCGCTAAAATGATTTTTGGTTGAATATCTAACGCAGCACTCACTAACTGCGGGTTAGCACTAAACGTAGGCACTGCAATGGCCGGTAAACTAATACTGCTATTAATATCCCTATTCTGTACAGAAAAATTGGGCAATGATGGTTGCGGGGTAGCAGAGACACTCACTTCGGGTGTTGGTTTTGGTGTTGGCTTTGTCGTTATTTCAGTGTCCTCTTCCAGCACTTGTTCTTGCACACTGGAGTCGGTAAATTGACGAAAATTTATCGTTATGGGTTCTTTTACTGTCGGTTGATGACTGCCAATGGTCAGTCCATAGATCAAACCGGCCAGGCTAATATTTACCACGACAGCAAGCCCTAACGCCGCAAAGCGAAAACGCTTACTGCCCTGCGGTTGCGACGGCAACATTGTCCACTCCAGCTAAACGCACCTGATCTAAAACTTCGATTAAGCGGCCGGTGCTGACCGAACGGTCTGCGTTCAGCACAACAGATGTATGCTCACCACTGCTTAATGTCTTTACCCGGCTACGTAACTTACGGATATCAACCGGATCACCCTCCAGCCAGACTCCATTTTTAGCATCAATAGAGATAATCAAACTTACCGACCCTTGAAGATCGTTTGTGCTGCCATTAGGTCGTTCAATATCCACTGCACTCATTTTGCTGAATGAAGCCGTGACCAAAAAAAAGATAAGTAAAATAAACACCATATCTATCATAGGTGTGAGGTCGACATTAACAGCCTCACTGCTTGTTCGAGTAATTCGCGATCTCATTTATATCCCTTTAACGGTCAGTTTTTGCGCCAGGTCCAGCGTGAGTAAATTAGCCCGTTTATTCAAACTATGACAAAAAAACAATCCCGACATGCCCGTCACAAGTCCCGCCAACGTAGTTAATAAAGCTTGGGCAATACCACTGCTAAATAATTCAGACACACCCAAGCTATCAGATAAAACAGCAAAATTATCAATCATGCCATCAACGGTTCCTAGCAATCCCAGCAGGGGTAATACGCCAGTCAGGGTTTTAATGAAGACCAGCTTACGGGTTAGCAGACTCTGTAACTCAGAAATAAAACCATCGCGTACCGCCATTGCCAGCAGGTTCGTTTCATCCTGCCATACCAACCAAGCCTGCTGGTAGCGCACACATAAACGCGGATATTCCATCCAATACTGCAAATAACAGCGGGCTATCGTCCACCACATACCGACCGATAGCAGCATAATGACCCAAAATATGAGGGAGGCATTGGTTAAGAAATTAATAAAATCAGCCATACTTACACATTGCTCATAGCTTGATGCATGGCCCGATGCTGCTGGCGCTGAGCCAATAAACCGGCACTTTGGTGTTCAATTACGTGCAAAATAGCATCGCTTTTACTGCTTAAAAAACTGTGTAACAACATCAGGGGTACAGCCGCAATCAAACCAAATTCAGTAGTCAGTAACGCTTGGGAAATACCACTGGACAGTACTTGCGGGTCGCTGTTACCGTAGGCGGTTATCGCTTGAAATGTTTCAATCATGCCCGCAACGGTTCCGAGCAGCCCCAATAATGGTGCCACTGCCGCCAATACAGCCAACGAGCCCAAGCCCTTGCGACACTCAGGCAGCTCAGCCAGGATTGCTTCATCAAGAAAACGCGCAAGCTCGTCCGCATTACTGCGTTGGTGACGATCCGCAACGGCCAGTATTCGCCCTAATGGATTATCAGATAATTTATCGAGTTGCTGTTTCTGTAGTTCAATACGCTTCGCCTGTCGTGTTAAGGCCAATAAGCGTAGCACTCCAATCAGCATGCCGATAATGCCGATAATCACAATTATTGCTCCAACGCCACCCGCATCAGAAAAGATCTGCCACCATGCAGATGTCTCGGCGGCACGTTTTAACAAAACGCCACCGGAGGGGTCGATTAAAGTACTCACTAAGCCTTGATCGACCTGGCTAAACGCAGCAATGCGCCGGGCTAGATCTGAAGCGGTGTTTGCCAGCAATTGGTAACTTTCTCTTTCCGCTAGATACAACAAGGCCCCCTTCGCCGTAAATGCGCTAAAACCAGCCACCTGGGTGACCATAAGCTGCTCTTTACTGCCATCTAGCATTGTTACTGCTTGTACCGCCGTAACTACCTTGCTGCTAGCCACCATCTGCTCGGTAAACAGCAACCAAAGTGTTTTCATTGCTGCCAGATCAGGTTCAAAGTTCGCCTCGCCATAAGGAGACAACTGCGTTGCACGGCCAGGTCGACTAGCACTTATCGCACTTTTTTTCAATTGTCCGCGCAGGTCCTGACTGGCGCGTTGAAACTCACTGAATACCTGGTCTAAATCCGCTTTCTCTGTATTAGCCAATTTACGTTGCGCACGAATTTTAAGGTTGTTTTTAGCTATCTTGTCTTGCAGCTGATTCATCTGCAGCTGTAATGCTTTATTACGCTGCTTCTGCAACTGCAAATTATGCTGTTGCGTGGCCAGGTTATTTTTAAAACGACTCAGTGCCACATTATCAATGCTGGTTTCTACACGGTTACTCTGCTGTACCTGCTGCAATAAATCATCAAGCGGTGTTGCTGCAAGTGAAGCTGTAAAGAAACTACCGCAGCAGATAAGTAAAACTGTCAAACGATTATGACCCAACATCTATGGCGCCTCCTTCAGTGCAATTTCACGTGGCTTTGTTTGTAAGATAGGTGTTTGCAAAATAGCGGTTTTCAAAAGTTGTGTTTGCAACAAAGGAATGTCTAACAACGTGGGTAATATCTTATTCTCAGCGACGTCAACGACCTGTTTCACTCTTGGTAACCAGCTCTCTGGTAATGGCTGCCAAGTTCTGGCGCTGTTATCCCAATAACCTGAGGCACTGTGATCTGGGGTTAGATAATACAAGGCAATGCGCCCGACTCTGATCAGTTGTACAGTTTTCTCATCTGTCGATTTGGGCAGCTGCGCCTGCCAGGTTTCAATAGTATCGCCATATTCAGTCTCAATCTGGTAGGCTTCAAGAATACGCCGATATTTATCTGCAACCGCAATATTGGGGTTATCCAATAACAGGTTTAATTCCTGCAGCCGTAACTGCCGTTCCTGCCATAGAAATGGAATATCTTCCGCCACGAATAGGGTTAAAACCTGCACCATGTCCTGCATAAACGGCTGTAACTCCATCCGTGTAGTGCGAGCATTTGCCATGCTATGCGCGAGTCCTTCCAGCAAGTTAGCTTGCTGCGTCAGTTGCTTTTGCAGCTGTATATTGTAACTTTCCAATACCGTATTTTCCCTTAACACTGCGCGATATTCGCCAACCAGCTCATTGGTCTGTTCATCCAGATCTTCAATTTCACGCTGGGTCTGTTGCGCCGAGTTCTGCGATTGCTGCTTTAGCTTTATAATACTTTCAAGATCTGTATCCGCCTGCACTGTAAACACACATGCCAGTAGGCTGAGAGACCAAATTACTAAATAATTCATGTTATTCCATTACTATAAGTGAAACGTAAATACATTAATCTAAATGAGAATCATTATAATATAGTTAAATCAATTAGCAATCATTAACAAAAAAATATGTTAATATCTATATCGATACATTATAAAATTAAGACACTCAATATGATTATTCCATATCAACAACTAGATCAAAATACGCTGCATACGTTAATTGAACACTTTGTACTGCGGGAAGGAACCGATTACGGCACCATCGAACACTCGATGGAAGAGAAGGTTAACATGGTTCTAAACCAACTCGAACAGGGTGATGTCGTTATTGTTTACTCAGAACTGCACGATAGCGTCAACATCTTACCCAAGACTGAAGTCTGCGCTAAATCATAACAAGCGTCCATACCTTATGCTTTCAATACTTTATACTTGATCTGAACTTGTTTAACTCGTATAAGTAGTACTAATTGTTACTTACTTTTAGATAGTTGGTTAATAAAATGTCAGCAAAACACCCTATTATTGCAATGACAGGTTCATCTGGTGCAGGCACATCAACCACCAGCGTTGCTTTTGCCCACATGTTTCAGCAGGAATCCATCAATGCTTCATTTATTGAAGGGGATAGTTTCCATCGCTATACTCGGCCAGAAATGGACGTGGCGATCCGCAAAGCGCGCGAGCAGGGACGGCATATCAGCTATTTTGGTCCCGAAGCCAATGATTTTGAGTTACTCGAAAACTTTTTCCAAGATTACGGCCGCGATGGCAGTGGTAAATACCGCCGCTACCTGCATAGCTTTGACGAGGCGGTCCCCTACAACTTGATGCCGGGAACCTTCACCCCCTGGCAGGACATTGATGCCGAAACAGACATTTTATTTTATGAAGGCTTGCACGGTGGTGTGGTTACAAAAGAGAATAATGTTGCCAAACATGTTGATTTACTCATTGGCATGGTGCCGATTGTCAACTTAGAGTGGATCCAAAAACTGGTGCGAGATACTGAAGATCGGGGCCATTCTCGTGAAGCGGTAACAGATTCCATCGTCCGCTCCATGGATGATTATATTAACTTTATTACCCCACAGTTTTCCCGCACCCATATTAATTTCCAGCGGGTACCCTTAGTTGATACTTCCAACCCGTTTAGCGCAACCAGCATCCCAACCCTGGATGAAAGTCTGGTCGTGATCCGCTTTCAGAGCATCAAAAATATCGATTTCCCCTATTTATTGACCATGATAGATGGCTCTTTCATCTCTGGAATCAATACTCTAGTAGTACCAGGCGGGAAGATGGCACTCGCCATGGAGCTGATTTGCTCACCATTAATAAGACAATTATTGGTAGAAGGGAAAATTGGTTAACTGCCCGGCAATTCAATACCTTGGTATTTTAATAAAAGCGTATCAAACAGAAAAGGGAGCCTAACCGCTCCCTTTTTTGATTCAGGCTGTTTCAACCCCGCACTTAACGCACACACTCTAAAAGGCCAAAAATTTATCTACAACGCTAAAAATAGGCTGATAAATAACGGCGCTGAAAGGCTAAGTATAAAACCACTGACAATCGCCAGCGGTACATATTCATTACCGCCCGATTTTTGGATCATGGGTAGTGTGAAATCCATTGATGTCGCACCAGCATAACCAATCGCAGTTGAAGGGTGTCGACGGATCAAAGATGGAATGATCAAGATAGCGATCAACTCACGACTGAGATCGATAATAAATGCAGCGCCACCATACACAGGCGACAGACCATCGGTGATCAAAATACCTGACAACGAATACCAGCCAAAACCGGAAGCCAATGCCAGACCATGAGTTAAAGGAACGTTCAGCAGTAGCGCTGCCACGGCACCGCCGAGCCAGGAACTAAGTATAACCACGACGGCAATTTTCATGCCCCAGGTATTCAGCAATATTTCTCGCAGAGTCATGCCACTATTACGTAACTGACAGCCAATCAAAAGCAGCAATAATATCAAAGCCGATTCACTGACAGTATCAACATCAAATAACGCAGGAGAAATAAATAAACCCAGCGCAAAACCCACCGCAATCACCAGAATTAACTGTAATGACTCTAGAACCAGACCCCACTTACTCAGGGATAGCCCCTGATCTCGGGTGACATGATTTAACCGTTTATCCAGCCCCCACAGCGCCACCAGATTGGCGACTGAAACAAAAAATAATACGGTGAAACTATAAAGACCAATATTTTGTATATTTTGCGCTAAATTATCTAAATGAGATAAACTTATGCCCATTAAAAACAAGATCACATACACCATCTTACTGGTGCAAACATTTACCCAATGGATATAACGCGATTGCTTTAAGGCGACAAAATAACCCAACACTAAAGGAACAATAACAATGAGAAAACCTGAATACATCTTAAACTCAGCCTCTAACGAAAATTAATAGTAATGGTTATATACCCACTAACTCAACACGACAGCAGCAGTAATATCCGCAGCGAGTGACGTGAACAGTTCTACATCAGCCACTAGCATACATACCCGATCACCTTGCGCACGGCGTTGCAATGCACATTGAGCTTGCTCAGCCGCATCAACAGGTAACCGCTCCGCATCCCGTCGGCATAGCTCGATAAAGGACTCTAGAGATGACTCAACCGCATCAGAACTTCCCGCAGTAGGGTAAATAATCACATCCGATTGCTGCATCAGTCGTAATGCTTTCAATGTTAACAACTCCGGTTCAGAGGGTAATTGAACTAGATAGATATCCCCTTCCTGCTCTGCTACCGGAGTGGACATTTGCTGTTCAAACTCTTGCTTTAATTGTGTATTGTCTGTTGCAACTTCGACAGCTTTAGAACTAAAGAAGCGTTCCCAAAAACGGCGTCTTTCAGTCACAGTGGCATATTGTTGCTTCACCGTATTCCGCTGTTCACCAGCAAATGCTGCCAGTTGTCCTAAGGACATGGGTAACAACGCTTCTAATTTTTCACGTAAATAACGAATTAATACCGGGGAAGTACCACCGCTGGAAATAGCGATTTGCAATGGCGAGCGGTCGATAATTGACGGAGTGATAAACTCGCACAGATCAGGCTGATCCGCCACGTTAACCAATAGGTTCCGTGCACGGCAATCCTGCCATATTTTCTGGTTCAAGCTTCCGTCATCCGTCGTGACCCAAACCATCATGCAATTGGCAAGATACTGGGGGTCATAACGTTCTAGAATGCAGGTGATCTTGCCATTGTCGGTATAACGCTGCAGCGTGGAATTCAACCGCGGTGACAAAACGGTGACACTGGCATTTGCACTTAACAATAAGTCAACTTTACGACTTGCAACTTCGCCGCCGCCAACAACAAGCACTTTCTTATTATTCAAATCTATAAAAATTGGCAAATACTGCATATTACATCCATTTTAAATAATACTTAAGCAACCGTTATACTGAATCAGTCAAAGAATACAAGTTGCAAAACAGGAATATAGTATACGGGGCAAGCCAATGATAGTCACCAATATAGAGTTTCGATGAAATAATTATTTCATGGCATAAAAAATGCTTATTACACCATTACATCGAGTGAGACAATTTATTGACATTCGTCATTGTAGAAGGTTTATCATGCACGAACTTAAACACTATATTCAGAACTACAGACAAATTAATATTGCCGCCACCTGGCTCTTGCTCGCAGCAGGCATTTTATTAGCCCTGCCCGCAACAGCGCTATCCATGTCTGGGTTAGAGCAATGGGTGAGTAATTATCGCGCTTATCTGTCAATTACCTTAGTGTCAGGTATTGCCTACTTCGCCGCATTGATAATTGTACAGGTGAGTCAGGTGATGATAGAAAAGCACAATGAGACAGAAACCATGGCCAAGATCCATAAAATGGTCAAAATGATGAATGCTTCTGAGCAGGCAGTGGTACGTGAATTCATTTTTCAAAAGAAAGACATTATCTCTCTACCGCTAGAAGAAGCTGCTGTTGCTAACCTTATTGACCACTGTATTCTCGTTCCTGCGCTGAACAGTCAGGAAATTACGGGAACTGGCAGTAAGATCAAGCTGTGTATCAATATTAAGGCACGCTCATTACTGGATCATAAAGCACTAGGTTTCCCAGATGGAAAAATGACTGAGCAGCAGGCGACGATATTGAAGGATGCCCGCCCCGCTTATGCCAAAGAGTTTTATGTGCGCCATTAATCATTTTTTATATGCCAATTTTACGATACGCCCACTCTCGTTATTATAGGGGCGTAATTTTAAGTAATAACAATTCTGCCGTCTTTTTACGATCTTCTATTCAGATTGGGCAGATAAACGAGTAAACTACCCCAAAGTTCATCATATTTAGACGTTCATGGTCTGGAAAAGGCAATGAATAGTAAGAGGTAATCCGTGTCTATTAAATTTATCGCGTCTTCAAAACTGCCAACACTCTTTGGTACTTTCACTATGCACGGCTTCGAAGATTCGGCAACGGGTAAAGAACATGTGGCGCTAACCTACGGCGATCTAACGCAAGATGCAGCGGTCCTAGGCCGTATCCATTCTGAATGTTTAACCGGCGACGCCCTGTTTAGCTTGCGCTGTGATTGTGGTTTTCAACTTGAAACGGCAATGAAAAATATTTCTGAGGCGGGTTCTGGCTTTATTCTGTACCTGCGCCAAGAGGGTCGAGGCATTGGCTTATTGAACAAAATTCGTGCTTATAACTTACAAGATGCGGGGGCCAATACAGTAGAAGCCAATGAACAACTTGGTTTTGCTGCTGACCTACGTAACTATGCCATGTGTAAACCGATGCTGGATCATTTAGGGATCAGCAAAGTAAAGTTAATGACCAATAACCCCAAAAAATTAACGGCGCTGGAAGAATATGGCATTGAGGTCATCGCAAGGGTACCGCTTCAGGTCGGTAAAAATCGCCACAATGAACATTATTTAAAAACCAAGGCCGATAAACTTGGTCACATGATGACTGAACACCATTTTAAGCAAGACTAGTTCGCATAATTCAAGCCGAAAAAATGACTAAAATTGAAAAAGCTGCGCAATTTGCCCAGCTTTTTTAGTTTTGCTTATCAGAACAAATTAAAGATCTTTAGTGCGTGCCGCGAGGTAGCCTTCATAATCCGGCACACTGTACTCATAACGTTTAGCAAAGAGAGTGGACTCTAACAGAAAATCAGCTGTTGATGGGTTGGTCGCAACCGGGATATTCCACACTGCAGATAAACGCAGTAACGCTTTAACATCTGGATCATGCGGTACTGCATCCAGAGGATCCCAGAAGAAGATAAGCATATCAACTTCCCCTTCAGAAATAAGCGCGCCCAATTGTTGATCGCCCCCCATAGGACCGCTATACAGTGGTTTAATTGGTAGTCCAACGTCACGCGTCAATAATGCCGCAGTGGTTCCTGTACCATACAAATGATGTGATTTAAGCACGTCAACACGCGCCTTAGACCAAGCAATGAGTTCTGCCTTCATATGATCATGTGCCACTAAAGCGATGCGCTTATTCACCGCCATACAACGTGTTGTCTTTTCCATTAAACATTCCTAACTAAATGATAAATTAATATAACGAGATAAAAATAATCATACTACCAATAGGCCCAATTAGCTTGGTAATTATCCCCAGTTCGTGACCGCTAAGCGATGTGCGATGTGTCATGAATTCACATGTAATTAAACTAAACACCTCTAACTAAGCGGTTATACCGATATTAATATCGCATTTATTCAGACGGAAAAATTCCCAGCACCGAAATGAAGCAGCTTAAAACGGCATAATACAGGTTCTGTTCAGGGCAGTCGGCGCAACGAAGAAAGGTGGCGAGTCACTAAACAGGCGATCACAAAAAGTAGTATCTTTATGTAAATAACAGGCGCAAAGAATATAGCAATCAACATAGCAAACCACATACTCGACAGCGAGCTGATTAACTGCTTTTTAGAGATCCCTTTGCGCAATAGGTAATTGGTCAGATAAACACCCAAGTATTTATGATTAAATAGCCATGACTGTAAAGCCTGTGATGACCGGCTGAAGCAGGCTGCGGCTAATAACAGAAAAGGGACTGTCGGTAGCAAGGGTAAAAAAACGCCCAGAACCCCTAATCCGACTGCGCAGCAACCCGCCAACAATAATAGTGCGCGCCAGGGCTGGCGAACCAGATAAGTGCTCGCCGATATACGAGAGTTGCTGTTAGCAGAATGAGTTAACGCCTTGGTGTTACTCTTTTTGTCCATACGACTGGTTCCCTGCAAGTGAGATGATAATAATAATCATGCCGATTTGCTGTGTCAATTATCACCTTACTTTAGCAACAGAAAATTCGGAAAACGGATCTTTTTCGCCACCACATACAGCCGAGCCAGCACAATGAGAACCATGCAGAGAAGGGCTGCAATAGAGACGCTCATGCCAACGTTAACCAATAGGATATATAAGCAGCAGCCGAGAATAACGGGCGTTGCATAAAGATCCGTGTTATTAAACATCGTCTGACGATGAGCGAGAATATTGCGTATCACCCCACCGAAAATAGCGGTTACCATTCCCATCGATACGGCCACATAAGCCGCATAATCAGCGGCGTATAACTGCTTTGTCACCAGCACAGAAAAAAGTGATACACCGAGGGTATCAAAAATAATCAGCAACTGATTAAACCGTGTTTTACGAATATGCGTAATAGCAAAAAAGCCCAACACTGAACTTAACAATGC
>JBLHPA010000096.1:0-10493 GCA_047628235.1 Moritella sp. | reverse complement strand
TTTTTTTGTATCTGGGATTTAGAACGTATCTGCCTAAACCCTCTACCTTTTATTTCTCTATTACTTGCTCATAAGCCCAAGTTAGCCAAGGCAATAGCTGCTCAATATCGTGACTTTCAACTGTTGCACCGCACCATATCCGTAATCCAGCTGGCGCATCCTTATATGAATTAATATCATAAGCAACTTGTTCTGTTGCCAGTAGATCTGTGAATGCCTTTAATTGGCTATCAGTCAAATCTAAACGAAAACAAACACTTGTATTAGATCGATGCTCACTTTGCTCCGCAAGGAAATCGATCCAGCCATACTGATTAACAAAGTTGGTTAATATCGCTAAGTTATGTTCAGAACGGGCAATTGCAGCCTCAACACCACCTATTTCAACAATCCAATTTAATGCATCTAAGTAATCTGCGACGCACAACATTGAAGGTGTATTTATCGTCGCACCTTTAAAGATGCCATCGATGAGTTTACCGTTTTTTGTTAAGCGAAATATTTTTGGCAATGGCCAAGGAGGCGTGTAAGACTCTAAACGTTTAACTGCTGCAGGGCTGAGCACTATCATGCCATGACCACCTTCACCACCCAGTACCTTTTGCCAGCTGAATGTAGTTACATCAAGCTTATTCCAAGGCATAGGCATGGCAAATACAGCGGAGGTCGCGTCACAGATAGTTAAACCACTTCGCTGTGTGCTGATCCAGTCGCCATTGGGTACCTTAACGCCTGATGTAGTACCGTTCCAAGTAAAAACGACGTCATGGTCAGGATCACTCTTATCAAGATTGGGAAGTTGACCATAATCTGCCGTGAGCGCACGTACTTCGGTTAGCTTCAATTCTTGCTTGATATCACTGAACCAGCCTTTACCAAATGACTCCCAATAACAAACATCGACAGGTTTGGATCCCAGCATTGACCACAATATCATTTCCATTGCACCCGTGTCTGAGGCTGGAACTATACCTACCAGGTAGTCATCAGGAATAGACAGTATTTGCTTGGTTTTATCGATAGCTTGCTGCAAGGCCGCTTTACCAATACTTGAACGGTGTGAACGACCTAAGGTTGATATATCAAGGTCTGCAAGTTGATAACCGGGCCTTTTGCTGCAGGGACCTGATGAAAAATTAGGATTGTTAGGCTTGTGTGCAGGAGTCATTCGTTGATCCTTATTGTTAAGTTCTGTCCATATAAGTTGATTATATACCTAAGCTACTTAAAGATGCAGCATTCAGAATAATATACGATGCTGAAAAATTTGCTATTACTAGGAAATAATCGTATTTTCTTTACTATTAAATGGGTAAAGGAACTAGAGTTGTTATGGCTAAAGGCTTAGACAAACATCAGCACCGCATTAGCCAGTTAAATGGTTTTGGTAAAGATCTTGCGAGAAGAGCGCGGTCACATTGTGAATTATGTGATGTTTCAGGGGTTAAGTTGAATATATTTGAGGTTGCCCCGATACCAGGTGAACCGGATTACGATACGTGCATTTTGATCTGCGATACTTGTAGCGAACAGCTTAATAATCCAAAGCGTATAGATCCTGATCACTGGCGATGTCTAAATAAATCAATGTGGAATGAGGTCAGTATTGTGCAGGTTGCAGCTATCCGTATGATACGTTTATTGGCTGCTAATCATGATTGGGCTGCAGATCTCAATGATATGGCCTACCTTGAGCCTGAGGTAGAAGAGCGTATTTCTCAGCGGTGATAAATGCAGTTTTTATACCGATTAAATAGTGCAGGCAACTGCGCTATTTTTTTAGCTAAATTTAGCCATTGTCGGGCAATAAATGCTATTCTTCGGCTCCGCTTTCTGTGATGTAGTTTTGTTTGAGGTCTTTGATGAGTCAGAGTTGTGATGTAATAGTGATTGGCGCCGGTGCTGCTGGGTTAATGTGCGCTGCCAGTGCGGGTTACCGTGGGCGTTCAGTATTGGTTCTAGATAATGCCAAGAAGGCGGGGAGAAAGATATTAATCAGTGGTGGTGGTCGGTGTAATTTTACCAATAATACGCTCTCTACTGATGCATTCATTTGTGCGAACCCACACTTCGTTAAATCGGCCTTAAGCCGTTACACTGCTTGGAACTTCATTGATATGGTTGAGCGTCATGGTATTGCTTATCATGAGCGCGAACATGGCCAGTTGTTTTGTGATGATTCAGCCAAAGATATTGTTGATATGCTACACACTGAATGTGACTGGGCGGGTGTTAAAATTCAACTGCGCACAGAGATATTGGCAATTAGCAAAACAGATGATGGCCGTTTTCATTTAGAGACTAGCCAGGGGCAATTGAACTGCGTCTCTTTGGTGGTTGCCACGGGTGGTTTATCTATGCCTAAATTAGGCGCTACGCCGTTTGGTTATAAGATTGCAGAGCAGTTTGGTCTAAAGGTTAATGCAACGAAAGCTGGATTAGTCCCTTTTACCTTGCAACAGCATGATAAAGATAAATATGCGGATCTGTCTGGCGTGAGTTTACCGGCGCGCATCACTACTGCGTCTGGCGTTAGTTTTAAAGAAGCGCTGTTATTTACCCACCGCGGATTATCGGGCCCTTCGGTATTGCAGGTATCTTCTTATTGGCATGCTGGTGAGGCAGTTAGCATTAATTTATTGCCGGATGTTGAGATCATCGAAGCATTGGCTGCAATGGCAGAGTCTAGCCCCAATCAAGCGCTCAAAACGGCACTGGCTCGCTTATTACCCAAACGCCTTGTTGAAATATTCTATGCCGATGAATTACTGCCTGAATGCACGCTCAAGCAATTGCATCATAAGCACCTGAATAGTATCTCAACGTTACTACATAGCTGGCAAGTGAAGCCAAATGGTACCGAAGGTTATCGTACTGCTGAGGTTACATTAGGGGGGATTGATACTGATGAGTTATCATCGAAAACAATGGAAGCAAAAAAAGCACCTGGTCTATACTTTGTTGGCGAAGTGATGGATGTAAGTGGTTGGTTAGGTGGGTATAATTTCCAGTGGGCTTGGTCATCAGGCTGGAGTGCCGGACAGTTCGTATAATGTTGTGTAGTGACAATAAAGTTTGCCCGTAAGAGCATTTTGAGACAATGTGGTTTGCCCGTAGTGGCTAACCCATTGTCTTTACTGACTCTATGAGTAGGCTTAATAACAGCGTTGAAATAAAAAGCTATTTAAAGTAGCGTCCTTACGGGCAAACTCTTTTGTCATTATTCCGACCACTACGGGCATTCTTTATTGTTCCTGCACAAATGTAATCGTTGAATTCGAACGAAGACTATTTTAATTCATCTGTAATCGTTAAATTCGAACGAAGACTATTTAAACTCATCGAAGACAATCTTTTTTTTAATTTAAGTTACTGATTTAAAATAGAATAGATTGTCTTTGTTATAGGTTATTATATAGAATGTCTAAATTAATTTTTCGCCTTCAGTTGCCCAACGTTTTTGTACATATGTATCAGATTTTTTTTCATCAGCATGTTCCAAAACTATTACTTGAGGAGCATAGCCATACTCTTTTTTTATAAGGGCAAGTTCATTTAGGATTACTGTAAATATATTTTTAACTTGTATAATATTTTCGTCAGCTTCTTGCTTTTCATCTTTATTTTCAAGCATATTAATTTCCTTTGAAAGAATTTTACTTACCTTAGGAAAATAAACTTGGCTAGGCTGATCTATGAATAAGAATGATGGAACATGTGAATTTTTTCTTTGCAAGAAAGGTGAATTAACGAAAGAAATAGTGCAAGGTGGCAGGCTAACCAATTTGCACCACTTCCCATTTCAGATAGTCTAATATTTTGATTGTTATGGTTATAATAAAAATAAAATTTCTTTAAGTCAAAACGTATAACACTAGGTTGTAATTCTTTCTCAAAATCTAGGCTTTGACTTATGCTTGTCATTCTTTCACTTGTGAAGCTATTCGCATCCTGATACTTTTCATCTAAGTTATACCCCTTAATGGTATATTGAAGGTCGCTTATTTCTTTGTTTAGCTCTTCAAGATCTATTGTATTTTGGACTAAGGTCGGCTTGCTGAGAATCGGATCTAAAGTTGCTTGAGTACGGCCTTTTATAAACTGTAAGCTTTCACGTAAGTTATTGTCTCGTTTGATATCACCATGTACTTTTTCCAACTGATTCATTTCTATGACTAGTGGGCGTATTTTTGCCTTTAGATCACCTTTCTTGTCAATTAGTTGAGATAGATGCTCTGTACTATCATGCTTATAACTACCAATGTTGATTAACTCTGAAATAAGAACATTTTTGGATTCATTTACTGAATTAACAATATCATTAACTTCTGGAGTTGCGCTATGGCAGCTGTCTCTTGGTCACATCTCTGAATACTGATAGCTAAAGGAGACTGAAATCGAGCATAAAGCTGCTTTCTCGTCTAAAAAAGAGGGGATTGCCTTGTTTCGGATGTTTAAATTCACGTTAAGCGTGTTACACATAAATGGTCATGCGTAACAACTAAAACACGTTTTCAATAAATAACATTAAAAACAACATTTTAAATGAAAAGACTATTCTTCAAAATATGTGACTAAGAGACAGACCGAAGTTACCAAGCAAAATTTCTTTAAACTCACTTGAATGCGAGTCTAGCTGAATGATAATTCGCTTAAAGCGCTTCCTGTATTTATCTGCGCTAGCCGATTTTATCGGGTCTTGTCGAGCCATTTCGACGAATGTCATACTATCAAACCTGTCCCAAAAACATTTAATTTTTGTTTTGTTAAGCCCCATTTTTATTAGAAATGAGTTTAATGCTTCAATAACTTCAGGCCGAATTTCATCAGAACAAGTTAAGAGAGATATTTTTGGAAAAGAGTTATTTGATGATAACCTTAAATCAGAAAGTCTCACCAAGTACAAAAGGGATATTGCAAGAGGGCTAGGTATTATATGAAATCAAATCAATTTACATAGATAATATTGTCTTCGTTCTAATTTCATTAAATGGATAATTTTAAGTACCATTGTATAAGGGCCGAGAGGGGGACTTTGTCTTCGCTTAAATTTGATGAATACAAATTGTGGGAAAAGCTGCAGGAACAGCATAAACCTGCGCTGATATCTTTAACTAAAACTGTATGGAATAAAGGCTTAAGCCAGAGATCTACCAGAAAATAAACCAAGAGATATGTTTACCTTTGGTAAATAAAGCCGACATTAACCCACTGATTACAAAAAAAACGCTTATGATTATCAGTATTTGATTTTGAACCTGTTCGATTGGGCTTGATAACACAATGAGGATGCTGCGAATCCCCACCAGGCTACCGTTGTTAAGTGCCAGGCGAATCTTAAAATTCGCTTTGTAAACCAGTCATTGCCCAATAGTTTAGGTAAATCTTGCCTAAACAGGCGTGTTAAAATAAAAAGCTCGCCTAGATAAGAGTGAACCAAACCGATAAAAATTGCCAATAAAGCGCCAGTGATTAACATAAAATTAGTGGTGTATAAATTATCGTTAAGGCTGAGTCTCAGACCTGTTCACCGGAATGCCCCAATCACCTGTTAACGCATTGGTGATCAAATTAACTTGGGTTATATCTGCTGGTGAAACGGGGCTGTTCCCAGTGATGCTGTCTGGATAACTGATGCCATCAAATGGCAAATTACGCCAGCTTTCATTGTGCTTGGCTGCCAGGCTTTGCCACTGAAAATTTTGCTCTCGGCTGATTTTCATTGGTGGTTGTATGCCTGTTGTTCGGCTAATAAACTTATATTTGTCTCCTTTATTTTCAAACACTAACATCACACAGCCCTCAGTCTTGCACCAGTCCAATAACACGATCAGGTCTTGCCTACCGCTGCCATTGAGATCATATTCTGCGTACATGTATTTGGTATCACCTATGGGGCTTTTATGCATAGTGAAATATTTTTTTAATGCTCTATTGATTGTCGGCGTAGCTATGGTTGGGGATTGCAGGGATAGTGGGGCAAAACTGCGGGGAATAGTTTCTGCCTGTACTAATTGTGTTGATTCAACCTCTTCTGTCATTCTGTCTAAGGTCAATAAGGCGCCATTAAAGCTGTGTTTTATATTGTTACGCCATTGCTGTGACGCTTGTAACCTTACCCCATTGCGGCGAAAGTGAAATACGACATTAGCCTTATTGCCTTGTCTTTTAGTCAGCAGCAATTTGAGTCCGGAAGAACCAAATAAATGCCAATAGCCTGTTTCGGTGATCTGCTTGCCGTTGCTATATTTGTAGTTTACGGTGGCCTGATAATTTTTTGCTAGCTCAAGCTCTATGGTTACATTTTTATTGCTGAAGAGATAATGCCCGAGCCAACGATGATCTTCGTATTGCTGATTAGGGTATTGGCCACAACCTATAATTTCTTTGTTTTTAACGTATATTTTAGTTTCATATTGCCAGTAATCATTATTACTGTCGATACAACCATTACCCGTGAAGGCGATGTCGAGCTGTTCTCCATCGCTGTTTTTAGTCTCAACAAATGCGCTCAATCCTTTGGTTATTAAGCTTTTTTGAATGGTCCAGTGACTCTTGCTGTCCTTGATGGTAAAGGTGAAGATATTATTCTCTGCAGCGCCATACCAGGTTGGCTCTGATCCCAGAATTTCAAATTTTGGCTTTGCTTGGGTGAGTGCGCATTTATTAACTGGTTTGTTTGCTAAGTAATGTAATTGCTCCACCTTGATCTCTGCGCGGTGGTGAGTTTTATTGAGTGATTGATTGAGCTGGCCTTCAAATTCTATATACGCCTGCGGCTTATTAATTCGTTGGATCTGTTTAATAAGCTGCTGATTGGGCTGCAGGTTAAACACATTATTATTGTTACACAGGCTAATAGTTCGTTGCTGGGCTGTGATGGTTATAATTCCGCTAAAATTATGACTTTTTACGGGGGTAATGGATGTCTTGGCTGTATTAGTAGCAAGTTTATTGCTGTCAATATCCTTGATTAACGGGGTCGTTTTAGTCTGTGGTTTTTTATGTACTGAATAGGGACTGTCAGTCATTATCGGCGTTTGGTTACCGCTACAGCCAGCAATGACTAAAATACATGTGTAAACAATAACTTGAAGCATAATTCATCCTTGACGTCGAGAGGGAACAAAATACCTGCATTAGTTACCTGGAAATCCTTTTGTCGGTAACTAATGCGGGAGTTATTACTATATAGATTTACGTAAATCTATAATATATGTCTTTCGATATAACAGGCTACACCATCCTCAGCTGAGGTGCCTATGCGCTCATATTCGGGCAACGCAGCTTTTAGCATGTCAGAAGCATTACCCATCACCAACCCTTTAGCCACCGCTTTGAGCATTTCGATATCGTTCATGCCATCACCAAATGCGATGGTTTCAGCCAAACTGTGCCCCTTAATCTTTAATACTTCACGCAGTGCTTGGGCTTTGTTTACGGCAATGTCCATGATCTCAAGGCAGTTAAGCAAAGAGAACGTGGCATTGAGTTGATCGCCGTATTTGGCATTAATGCTGTCTGCAAGTGTCACAAGATCGTCATGGGGGCCGCAGAAGAAAAATTTTGCAATGCCCTGTTTGTCTAGTGCCACCAAATCAACGACTTGATAGGTAAAGGTCGAATCCTGGCTGAAATTGAGTATTTCCGGATTTGGTTTATCTACAAACCATTCATCATTACGATAAATGTTCACCTGGATACTGTCTGGAAGAGCTATTTCAGAGATTATCTGGGCGATATTAGTGGCAATGTTTTTACTGTAGATCAACTTACCCTTGTCATTATGCACTCGCGCGCCATTGGAGGTTATCAGATAGATTTCTGCGCCAATGGATTTTCTGATTGCTTCCACATCGACATTATGGCGGCCAGTAGCAATGATAAACTTTTTATCTGTTTGGAGTAATTTATTAATCGTCTGTTTGGTCGTCTCTGACACCCTATGTGCGGGTGTCAGCAACGTACCATCTAAATCTGAAACAATAACTTTATACATCTTAATCTCAAATTGTTATTGCCAACATTAATGCTTGGCGAAAAAATTAAGCGCCACGGTGAGTGCTGGAATTCTAAAAATATCTGCTTCTAAAAACAATTCATGCGCCGCGCCGGGGATCAAAACTGGTGCTGCAGGCTGGTTGTGCTGAGTCTGATTAAGTATCTGGCAAAATTGATTTTGCGCTTCAGCCAGAACCACTTCGTCACTGCCGGCTTGTAAAACCAACGTTGGCGTTTTGATGTTACCTGCATATTGGATTGCTTGGCGGCAGGCTTTGACACTTTGTTGTAACCAATTAATAGTTGGCCCACCCAACTGGGTCTGTGGATGAAAACCATAACTGCGTCGGAAGATATCGAAGCGTAGCGGACTATGTGTCAGCGGGTTACTTTCAAAAGGAGAGTGGCTGAAGTCACCTTTCCCCGGCGCATAAAAGGACTCTGTGTTAATGAGCTTGTTGACCATGTGCATGGCCCTGTTGTAGACATTGGCTACAGGCCGTGGAATTTGGCCAAAGTTGATCCCAAACATCGGTGAAGAGAGCACTGCGGCATTAAAATCGTGATGGTAACTTTGTAAATATAAACTGGCAATGGCACCGCCCATAGAGTGGCATAATAAATAGCGCTTATTATGCTGACTTGGCGTCATGACTTTATCGATGAAAAATTTAACGTCGGTGACATAATCACGGAAATATTCAACATGACCTTTATGTAGATTATTCAGTAATCGGTCTGACATGCCTTGGCCGCGATGATCGAGGCTGTAAACGGAGTAACCTTGCTGACAGAGATCATAAATTAGCTCTCTGAACTTTTGATAAGACTCAGAGCGTCCTCCCAATAATAAGATAGCCGGCCCCGTCGCATTAATCGTCGCAGTGGCATAGCGTAGCGTCACATTATCAACGCCCATCAGTTCTTTTTCTACAACGGTAGACTCCCAGAAGTGGGTGATCTCATCATGATACTTATCTGCAAGTTGCGATTCTGTCGTTAAGTTATATGGGTTATCAAATTCTATAACCGGGTATTTAGTGGGCATAAGTAATACTGACTTCTAGTTATTTATCATCAATTATTTGCTGTGAGCTAGACTAGCATAATTTGTTGGCTAACATTGTGACTTAATTAACTGAAATATTCTGGACGACTTTTTTATCTAAACTGTTGCTACCGATGAAAAGAACAAAATTAAGGAAGAAACTTAATGCGTTGCGGCGCACCCGTTGTCATTGGTGTCAGATGATCTTGAAGCCGAGTAGCGGTAGGCAAGGTGTAGCTATGCATCAACGTTGATACATCTTGAGCCTAAGGGAAGTTCAGGGGCAGCGACTTTTGCGCAGCTAACCCCTGCTATAATTTTAGATTTACGCTTTGTGATTAGAGAATGTAGCGGCTTAGATCTTCGTCTTCGACTAATTCTTCTAGGTATTTATTGACATATTTTGCGTCGATAGTTAACTTTTCACCGTTTTTATCTGATGCCTCAAATGAAATCTCTTCCATCAGACGCTCCAGTACCGTATGTAATCGACGTGCACCGATGTTCTCTGTTTTTTCATTGACATTCCAAGCTGCGTTGGCAATGCCGTCAATACCGTCTTGAGTGAAGTTAACCTCCACACCTTCGGTTTGTAACATGGCAACATACTGCTCAGTAAGCGATGCGTTGGGTTCGGTAAGAATACGTACAAAATCTTCCGCTTTTAAGGCATCAAGTTCCACACGGATTGGTAAACGACCTTGCAGTTCAGGGATAAGATCGGAAGGTTTTACTATCTGGAAAGCACCTGAGGCAATGAATAAGATATGATCGGTTTTTACCATGCCGTGTTTAGTGGTCACTGTCGAACCTTCAATCAGTGGCAGTAAATCACGTTGCACGCCTTCACGGGAGACATCTGGGCCTGAAGCATCGCTACGTTTACAGATCTTATCGATTTCATCAAGAAATACGATACCGTTATTTTCTACGGCGAAAATGGCTTTTTCTTTCAGCTCTTCAGGGTTAACAAGTTTCCCAGCTTCGTCTTCCACTAGTTGCTTAATTGCATCCTTGACCTTCATTTTTCGGCTCTTGGTTGCTGAACCACCTGAAAGGTTTTGGAACATGCCCTGGAGTTGGTTGGTCATCTCTTCCATACCGGGAGGCGCCATGATCTCTACGCCAACCTGAGGGGCGGCCAGTTCAATATCAATCTCTTTATCGTCTAGTTTGCCTTCACGTAATTTTTTTCGAAAGACCTGACGCGTATTTTCATTGCTGGCTTTTTCTTCTTCGCCCCAAGTATTACGTGGGTTAGGCAGCAGAGCATCCAGTACGCGATCTTCAGCATTTTCTTCGGCGCGAAAATGGTATTTTTTCATTTCTTGTTCACGGGTCAGTTTTACCGCAATATCGGTCAGATCTTTAATGATCTGATCAACTTCTTTACCGACGTAACCAATCTCGGTGAACTTGGTTGCTTCCACTTTAATAAAAGGCG
>JBLHPA010000095.1:0-10592 GCA_047628235.1 Moritella sp. | reverse complement strand
TTTCGGTGAGTGCGTAAGTTACAAAGGCATAAACAATTATCGAGATAATAATGGTTATATTTGATGGTTCCATATCTTTCTGCTCCATTGTAATTAATAGGCCAACCTGGCCATGTTCGACAACGTGGGTTAATTATAGAGTTGTTGCTCTAAAATGTAGCAGTGAGGAATGGTGAAGGGCGGCATTAACCAAGCCCTTTATTTTTAGCGTTCAATCCATGACGCAGTCAATATCTGAATGAAGCAACAACAAATATACCCAATAAGAGTAACTTAATGTGGGATTAAAAAAGTGAGCCAGTTCAAAATGTTAACGTTTTTGTAAACAATGTAAAGAGATATGGGTGAAGGTTGCAGGTTGCAGTTGGTGCCGCTGCCGCTGCATTTGGTCAGCTAGGTGCTGCCAGATTTGAGCTAATTGCTGTCACCTGTCACCTGTTATCGGTGCTGGTTACAAAGGCTGATGAAAATAACGAAATTCCTCTCCATTATTTTATTTCCACTACATTCCATCTAAGCTGATAGTAAGCGCGGTTTTCTAGGCTAAGCACAGTCGTAACAAGGAATTAGCTAATGGTACCTTTTGTAGTACAAAAAATGCTGATCATTACCGGGTTACTATTACCCCTAATCTCAGCTCAGGCTGAGCAGCGTGCCAGGCAGAGAAAGGCCGATATTTACACGCAGCCTGTTGCGGGAAATATCTATGTGCTGAGGGGCGTAAAGGGTGGCAATGTCGGTCTGTTTATCGGTGAAGACGGCACTTTTATGATCGATGATCAATTTGCATCTCGCACGGACAGTATTCAAGCTGCGATCCAGGCTGCAGGCGGTCGATCACCAGATTATCTGCTCAATACTCATTATCACGGTGATAATACCGGCGGTAATCAACATTTTGGCAAGGCCGGTGCACTGATTGTTTCCCATGATAATGTACGTAAAAAACTGAACAGCGGCTTTTTCATCAAAGTGTTTAATAAACAGCAAGAGCCAGAAGCCAAGATCGCGCTGCCAATTATAACCTTCTCAAACAGTATTAGCTTTCACCTTAATGGTGATACGGTTTACGTTTTCCATGTCCCGAACGCGCATACCGACGGAGATGTCGTTATCCAATTTAAAGCTGCGAATGTTATTCATACTGGCGATATTTTCTTTAACGGTTTTTATCCTTTTATTGATGTCTACCATGGCGGTTCACTTAAAGGCATGATTGATGCGGTGGATCGGATCCTGACATTAACGAATATTGATACCCGGATCATTCCAGGGCATGGCCCGCTTGCTGATGAAGCCCTGTTAAAAAATTATCGTGCTATGTTAGTGAAAGCTTATGCTCAGCTGAAAAAATTGAAGGATGCGGGGACAAGTGTGCAAGAAGCCGTTGCCAAAAAACCGCTCGCAGATCTAGAGTTGCAATGGGGGAACGGGATCTATAGTGGGGCAGAGTGGATCAGACAGGTTTACCCCAGCATAAAATGAGCCAATGAGCGAAAAAAGGCCGCTGCAGTAGGTGTCCTGCCGCGGCCTATGAGTGCCAATTTCATAATGGAGATTTTGGGCAAACATTCGGTATTTATACCCATGACCATTTTGAATGAACATGGATATAGTGACGTTAGGCGTTGCCTGTCACTGCGATCTGTACATCAATGTTATTGCGAACTGCATTTGAGTATGGACATACCTGATGCGCAGTTTTCACAAGATTGTCGGCGTCAGCTTGTGGTAAGTCGAGGTTGATATCGAGTGATACGGTAAGGGCGAAACCACCGTCTTCCCGTGGCACTATCCCCACTTCTGCAGTCACTGGTGCTGCTTTTAATTTAATCTTTGCTGCGCCTGCTACGTGCAAAATTGCATTTGAGAAACAGGCTGCATAACCCGCAGCAAATAGCTGTTCAGGGTTACTGCCCTTTCCACTGCCGCCCATCTCCTTTGGATAGCTTAACTCTAGCGACACTTTACCGTCGTCAGTTGCTACAGAGCCGTTACGTCCAGCGAGTGCGGTTGCTTTAGTGCTGTAAAGAGTAGTCATAGTCATTTCCTATAATTTGTCGGCGGTTTAATTCAATGCCTAGCTGTAATTAAATGCATCACTGATATGAACAACTTTAATTAAATGGGAAAGTAAGTTGCTATCAATTCAGTTGTGCGCAATTCTTTATGTGGCTATGCTATCGCGGATGAATTTTAATTGCAAGTATATTGCGCGCAATTTAATTTGTTTTTTTTACGGTGAGAAAATAACAATTTAAGGGATCAGAATAAAGGGCCTTTCAGGAAACAGAACAAGAGGTCAACTGAATGTGTCTTCACTACCGGTAAACAAGGTATTAACTCAAAAGTAGATTGGCAATATGGAGATATTGCCAATCAGACGGGCTATTTCTGATAAGAAGAAATAATATTATCTATGCGATCGTGGGCACGCGCTGCTTCAGAGTTTGCTCTCTGGGTCTCAGAAGAAAGACGGCCATGCTCAGATTTTATTCCACGAATTTCAGATGATAATTGGTCTACTCTACTGCTTAGATTTTTAACACTCTTTTCGGAGGCTTTATTATTTGCACAGCCGCCAAGCAGTAATGTCATTGCTATACCAGTAACCAAGAGTGATTTTTTCATCATTGTAATACCTCTTTAAATCGGAAAAATTTAGTAGGCTTTGCATACAATATGCAACACACTTAATTATGTCATAGCATTGTAAATTTGCCAGTTACAGGATAAATGTGATGAATTATCTTTAAAATACGATATTATTTAGCGTATTAGCCGATTTTTGGTGTATAGAATCAAATGCCCCTTTGCCCCAAAATAGGCGTTGGGCAGTTAAATATGAACAGGCATAGATGTATTTTGGTCATTAAAATCTCAGAAAATTGCAGCCTTTGGCTGCAATATCTCAATGAGGATAGTATCAATCGGCGCAGGCCTGCCAGTACCATAACCCTGAGCAAAGTCTACCCCCATAGTTTTCAATCGTTGCTTGATGGCATCATTTTCGACAAATTCTGCAATTGTTTTCATGCCCATGACATGGCCGATTTCATTGATTGATTTGACCATCGCTTCATCAATCGGGTTATTTAAAATGTCTTTCACAAAAATACCGTCAATTTTAAGGGTACTGACGGGTAAATTTTTAAGGTAAGCAAATGAGGATAAGCCACTACCAAAATCGTCGAGGGCAAAATGGCAGCCAAACTCCCGTAATGTTTTTATAAACGAGGTGGCATCACGCAAGTTGCTAATAGCAGCCGTTTCTGTGATTTCAAATTGGATCTTACTCGGTGACAACTTATTGTTCTTAATCTGCTGCATGATATGACTGAGCAGGGCAGAGCTTCCCAACGAGGCACCTGACAGATTGATAGTCAGGTGATCTAAGTCATCCAGTTGTTGCAGGTGCAATTTCATCCAGGAAAATGTGTGATCAACAACCCAACGATCAATCGGTTGAGATAAATTATAGCGTTCCGCTGCGGGTAAAAAAGCGCCTGGAGGAACAATATCGCCATTTCTGTCCCGCAAGCGTAATAGTACTTCATATATGTGCTTATGCGGTTGGTCTGAGAGTGAAATTATGGGTTGTGCATAGAGCTCAAACCGATCTTCGTTTAACGCATATTTGATCTCATTAACCCAGCGAAACTCACCATCCCGTTTGGCTAACAGTTCATCTTGAGAATGATAGACATGCACTCTATTACGACCTAAATCTTTGGCTGCATAACAAGCTGAATCGGCACGTATTAATATTTCAGTGGTGTCTTTTGAGCGATGACTGATTTCAGTCAAACCAATGCTGACACCGATACTGAATATATTTTTTTTCCACATAAATTGGAATTTTTCAATGAGCTCAAGCATATTGCTCGCTGTTTTTTCAGCATTTTCGAGGCTGCAATGCTTCATTAAAATGGCAAATTCATCGCCGCCTAATCTTGCTAAGGTATCTTGTGGCTGAATGTTTTCACTTAATAATAATCCTAATTGGCGCAATAATTCATCCCCAGCAACATGGCCGCAGGTATCGTTAATAATTTTGAACTGATCCAGATCTAAAAAACATAATACGTGTGTAGAATTATTTTTCTGCGCGTCAGTGACTATTCCCTCTAGCCGATTTTCAAATTCATAGCGATTAATTAAACCGGTAAGCATGTCGTGCGTAGCCTGATAGGATATTTGTTGTGATGCAATTCTTGCCTTGGTCACATCTACTTGAATGCCAATGAAGTGGGTGACCGCACCGTTATCTATTATTGGTACAATGCAAACTTGAGACCAGAAGCTATCCCCATTTTTCTTGCGGTTTTGTAACTCGCCATTCCACTCTTGGCCTGACAAAATTGTGTTCCATAATTTTCTATAAATGCTGTTGCTTGTCTCTCCTGAGCGATAAATGTTCGATTTTTTACCCATGACCTCGACAGCAGAATAACCAGTCATTTGCGAAAACTTGGGATTCACATATTCAATCATACCGCGAATATCAGTGATGATGATGCTATCGGGACTGCATTCGACAACCAGTGACAGTTTTTTTAAGTTTTCTGTACTGCGCTGTTTCTCAGTGATATCGTCATAAACCCCGATACCCCCTTCTATTTCACCGCTGCTCGAATACAGCGGAACAAAGTTTGCTTGTAGATACATCAAACGATTGCCGGTAACTGATGTGTAGGGACCTTCAAAAGAACTTGCTTTACCAAGCAATGATTGACGAATGGCGACAAGCATGTCGGGCTCTTTAAGCTGGGTCCGCATATTAAAACCAATCAGAGCTTCCCGTTTAGCGTCAACAATATCTTCAAAACGCTTGTTAGTTTTTATTAATGTGCCCTGGGTATCGTAGTGAAAAATGCCCACGGGAGAATGTTCAATAATTGAGTTAAGCCTGGCTTCACTCTTAACTAATTCTGATGTCCGTTGCGTTATCATTTTTGCCTGGCGTTTTGTCAGTTGCCGATATTCTAAGGTAAATATGAAAAATGGCGGACAAAGAAACAGTAGAAACAGCGCTGAGATCGCTAAGTTGAGATAAAGATCGTCAGTTAACAGTGTTTCGATATGGTCAATAGCAAGGTCGGCACCAACGATATAGACGGTACCATCGTCAGCATTGATAGGAATAAAAATACTGCGGAAATGTCCCCATTTATCCGTATATTCAAGAAACGCAGTTTTACCTGTAGCAAAAAGGGCAAATATATTTGGATCAACGTCATCGTAGTGTTCAAAATAATTAGTTGCAAACTGTTGACTCTTTAGCTCTGCGGGGGATGCACTAGAGGAGGTATAGAAAATTTTATTATCTTTCAATATCAGTGTGTAGAGGTAAACGATATCATTTTTGTGAGTATATTCTGTAAGCTTCTGCTTGATAGCTAAATCTTGCTGTGCAGAAATCGTATCTGGAGACATAGCCTTATTGTGAAATCCGTGAGGCAATAGTGCCGGAATGGTCAATGCAGCATTTTTAAGTTGCAGATCGAGAAGAGAATAAAGCTGTTTTTTGCCCTGATAGTAATTAAATATGGTGAAAACAATAACCCAGGCTGTAAAGCACACAATGGCAAAGTAAATTCGCTTATTATTTTTTAGGAACGACATGGAAACAAAGTGTCACTTTATTATATTGCAAAATTTAATTTTGCCTTCTTTGTTAGATCATTGCAATGCGGAAATGCTATTTACTTCTTCGGTTCGGTTGTTTATTGTACATTTAATGGTGTAACTAATTGCAGTTTGTACACTCTGTAATGTTTTATATTGCCGCCATATTGAGCTAGATCTCATTAAAAATATTGCCTGCGGTACGGTCTACTGAACTATCTAGGGCACCGTTTACTTACATATGACTGACACCGATTGTTCATCAATGAGATGATGATCTTTCTTCCAGCTGTCATCTTTTCTTCACCTGACTGTCATTTTTATCCCTTACCTTATTCATCTTGTGTAAATAAAAAATAATGATGAGAGATCACGATGTATTCAGCTATGCACTCAACTAGCTACTCAAGTCTTATTAGAAAATGGACATTGCTAACCGTTATAACTCTGCTATTGACGGCTTGCGATCTGGACGTAAGCACGACTTCTGGTGGCAGAGTGATATCAGATCCTGTCGGGATTGATTGCCGTGAAACGAATGGACAGTGCGAGATCCAAAATTATGAAAAACTCGGCGACGGCAACGATAAAATTGTCACCAAGTTAACCGCGATCCCCGATGCTGGTTTTCGTTTATCTCACTGGAGTGGAGATTGTGACAAAACGGTGCGCCACCAGTGTCATATATTGATGCAGGATGATTTGGCGGTGAAAGCGCACTTTGTTGCGGTGGAAGCGGCGCAGGATGAAGCAAGCAATGAAAAAGTGCGCTTTGTTGCGGTTGGCGACATGGGGGAGGGCAACCATGCCCAGTTTTTAGTTGCCGAAGCGATGAAAGAGGTGTGTCAACAAGCGGGTGGCTGTCAGTTCGCGGTTGGCTTAGGTGATAACATCTACGACGATCAACCGGGTGATGCATGGCATGAGGCCTTTGAAACTAAATTTGAACTGCCTTATCGTAATCTTGATTTCCCGTTTTATATGTCGTTAGGTAATCACGATAATGATATTTTAATCGATGGTACTGGTGGTTCTAATATGGCGGGAGATATCCAGGTAGACTATAGCTACCGTCAGAACCGGATGAGTGAAAAATGGAAAATGCCTTCACGTTATTACCATTTTTCTGCCCTGCTAACAGCGAATCAGCCGTTGATTGATTTCTTTGCCCTGGACTCTAACCCGATGAACAGTGCGCCGGACATCAACTCTGATTATCGGATTGATGCGTATAAAAAAGAGCAGGCTCAGTGGTTTAATAATACGCTGGCGCAATCACGGGCAACGTGGAAGATCGCTTACACGCACCACCCCTATATCTCGAACGGTCGTCATGGTAATGCGGGTAACTATGATGGTGCACCAGCACTTGGGCCATTGAGCAATCGCCTGGTAGGCAAAATTTATCAGGCATGGTTTGAAGATACTATTTGCGGCAAGGTCGATGTATTTTTTGCCGGTCACGATCACGATTTACAGCTACTTCACTCCGTACCCGAGTGTGGTAAAACCTTGTTTGTTGTGTCCGGTGCGGCAGCCAAAAGCCGTGAGTTGAAAGATAAAAATCGCAATGTGGCCTATTGGCAAAAAGGGGAACAAACTGGTTTCTTCTTCACTGAGATCAGCGGTAACACCATGATCATAAAAGCCTATGAAGTTGATTCACCATCGGGTAAATATCGGTTAGCGCATGAACAGGTGTTTCCACGCCGCACCGACTTTTAATTATTACTCGGTCATGGGTATATACAAAGCCAACCCGGCGTACTCCCTCTGTTTGAGAGTGCGCCGGGTCTGGTTTAGGATGGGTTAGGTATTCGGTAAAGAAAGGCGTAGCTGACCGGTAACACCAGCAATGGCAGCAAACCTAGCATCGTGGTGATCGCAGCCATACAAACCGGCCTTACCCGGCTTACCGAGGAATCAAATATCGCCTGATAAGGGGCCTTACCAGACGCTGATTCAACATTGATCTGATCCACTAACACAATACCGTTTTTAATGATCATGCCACCCAGCTGAGCATCCCGATGATCCCTATAAAACCCATCGGAATTGAGCTGAACATACTCGTCTGCGCGGGCTATGACTGGCATCATGTGGCTCTGTTCCCGGCGGATCATGGTAACCTGATTACGCCAGCTGTGACGGACATTTCCGGTATCAGGGTCGGCCAGTCATATTCAATGAGACCCTGTTCAATATCACTGACGAAAGATTCGGTAGCCAGTATATCAGTGCCTTGAGGCATCCATACGTCGACAAAAAAATATCGGGGTATTGGATGGTGGAAAAAACACATCCTTAACTGATCCCATACCGATAACAGCGGCGACCAGCATGGCCACGACAGCAGCCAGACCCATGACTCGGAAGCGCATAAAGAATGACAGCAGACGCCGATAAGCAACGAAAAACCAACCCTGGTAAACTGTCTGCGGTTCATCATCTGCCTGACCGTCTTTAAATAACCGATGACAGAAAAACGGGGTGATGGTTATCGCTGTGATCCAGCTGATAAACAGTGAGATCAATAATACCTGAAACAATCAACGACAAAACTCGCCGGTGCCGTTTTGAGACAATCCGATAGGCGCAAATGCCAGAATCGCGATAACGGTCGCGCCGAGCAGTGGCCATTGGGTCTGTTTTACAATGTCACCCGCCGCCTGAAAACGTGACTGGCCACGCTGAATGCCAATCAAGATCCCTTCTGTTACCACAATGGCATTGTCTACCAGCATCCCTAGTGCAATGATTAGGGCGCCGAGTGAAATAACCTGTAGTTGAATGCCAAAGACATTCATCACGGTAAAGGTTGCTAAGATGGTTAATAGCAGCACCGCCCCCATCAAGAACCCCGAGCGTACACCCATGAATACCAGTAATACCAAGATTATGATCGCAATCGATTCGAGCAGATTGAGCAAAAAACCACTGATCGTAGCGTCAATGACAGCGCCCTGATCATATACCGTAGTCAGGTTCCTACCGACGGGTAAACTCGTCTCCATTTGGGTAAGTTTGTCGGCAATGAGACGGCCGACATCAACCACATTAATACCGGACTTAAAGGATACACCCAGTGACGGCGCGGGTTCGCCCATGCAGTGATAAAGCAGTGACGGTGTTTCGGTGAAGGTTTTATATACTTTGGCGATATCGCCCAGATAAACCAAGTTGTCGCCGCCGCCGATCAACATCAGCAAAACAAACATCCAGCTAATGACTTTATTTTTAATACTATCATGAGCTACATTCATCGGTTAGATACCCCGTTCCCAGTGCTTCAGCCATATTCACCAACAGTTCAGCGCTCATGCCGGGCATTACCGTGATGTTTTGGGTGGTAGAAAGGAGAACACCACAGAGTAGGTCTGAGTATTGGAACTGACTTTGCTGGCATGCTCTTTATAGCGCACAGGATAAAGTGCTGTTTGACCATTAAAACGCACCATCGGCTGGTAATTGGGGTTTAACTCACTTTGTTGGAGTCAGGTAAACAGTGACTCTGGCACTTGGATCTGAACATCAACACGTTCATCGTTTTGCAGAGAATGCACAACCTGATTGGCCGCTATCTTTGCGAGGAATACACGCATCTTCTGCTCAATACCATTGCCGATAGTAAGCAATTTGACCGGACGCACGAGGGTTGCCTGCAATACTGTACTTTCTGCTGAATAACACCCAGTTAAAACACTGACGAGAAAAAAAGTGAGTATGCCGAGGTTGGCCATTTTCATGAAGGGAGATACCTTGTGGTTATAAAGTAATTATTTATCAACACGGACTATAGCGTGCTAGTATCACAAATAAAATAGAACAATTCAGAACCATAGGTTGCCGTAATACGGATTGTTATAGCTGAATTGTTCAGGTAAGAGGGCGCCTGTCAGAGAATAGCGTGACGATCAAAGTGCTATTAGCAAGAAAATATGATCAACAAAAATAAGCTACCAGCATGAAAACGGAAGATCTCAAACTGTTCCATCAGATAGTTGCAACGGGGAGTATTATACGCGCTGCTGAGATCCTTAATCTGCCCAAATCAAATCAAATCAAATCAAATCAAATCAAATCAAATCAAATCAAATCAAATCAAATCAAATCAAATCAAATCAAATCTTAGCTCGCGTTTAAAAGGGTTAGAGGATGAGTTGAAAGTTCTGCTTTTTCAACGACAGAACCGATCGATGGAACTTACCCAATCGGGGGCTGATTTTTATGAAAAAACCAAACCCATTCTCAATGAGCTGGAGAAGAGCGTTCAGGATGTCAGCAGAATCATTTTAAAATTTATGGATCTGTATCCGAAAGTTAGCGTAGAGATACTGACAAGTGGCGATCATAAAAACTTGATCGAACAGCATATTGATGTTGCGATCCGCATAAGTGAAACATCGAAGGATTCTGATTTGATCGCACGTCCGTTCCAGTCATCCAGCTTTAGTTTTTATGCCAGTCCGGATTATATTTCAAAAAATGGTCTTCCGACGAGCCCGCGGATATGCAAAACCATAATGTGATCTGTTATCGTTTTCCTGATGGGCGCATTTACGGCAAGATCCCGCTGGTAAAAGCGATGAAATGGTTGAAGCTAAGGGTAACTTGGTTATGGATAACGGAATTTTAATCATCCAGGCGTGTCCTAGCTGACTATCCACCTGTGGTCAAATTCAATTGGTTGGTTATCCTAGTCGAAATTACCTGTCTCTGACCACTCGTACCTTTATTGATTTTATGCTGACAGAGGCAGAGGAACACATGATGCGGTCAAAACAACGAGGCGATATTCACTACCTGAAGAGGTGAATCTGGCTTATAATGTGCGTACACATTTTGCAGTTTTTAATGGCTCTTTGTTTTTTAGTCTCGCTGTCGTGATGGTAGTGAAAAATAAACTGGAGAGTTAAATGGAGAGTTAAATGGAGAGTTAAATGGAGAGTTAAATGGAGAGTTAA
>JBLHPA010000094.1:0-10925 GCA_047628235.1 Moritella sp. | reverse complement strand
TATTACTTGGTGCCAAGCCGCCCAGGCCATGCCTAAATAATGAGCAGAACCGGGGCGGCTTTTTACGATTCAAGATCGATAATAAGCTGACGAGCTACAGCGGTATATACCCTAATAATTCAAAATTAAAATCCAGAGACCAACTTAAATAGTGGATTTCACTTCACCCGCTCCACGTTCAGATTTTTCACTATTCTCAACTAAAATAGCCCCTGCAGCTTGTTTTATTTTCTTCCAATCAGTGGCGTTAACGGTGATCCCTTCTTGCCAGGCATGCTGCTTAGCCTGCTTTAATATGGCTGAAGATAAGTGAGTGGTTTCCTGACCTGCGTTTGGTAGCGCTATGTTCTTTTTGCTTATAGCAATAGAGAGTGAGTGCTGATCACGGGTGCTCTTCTCTGAAATGTACAACTCAGGCAAAATACAACCAGCATTGAGTATATACACCACATGTTTTTGTTTAGATCCACGGCCATTGCTCCATTGCGCTTGTACCGAAAGTCCTTTTCCAGCCAGCTTGATGAGTTCACCAAACGCCAGCCAGCGATTGTGGCAGTGTGTTATGTGTAGGGTGACCTGTTCCTGACTGATTAATTTTTCTATACTGTAATCCAATAACCCGGGTAAATGGCACAAAATACTGCCGTCATGCAAGTCTGTTGTTACTTGCACAGCAGAAGGATGGGTGACTGTAATTGGATTATCACTTTCGTATTGTAAAAAAGCCAAGGCGTTGACAAAGTGCTCAATGCCATTAAGCCCGACCATTTCAAGGTCTGCGACCATATTGGCAATCATGTCGGCTTCACCACAGTTACGTTGTAAACCATTAAAAGCTTTAGCGCAAAGCACGACGAGTTCATTATGTGATACCGTTATCATGATAAACACTCCGCTATTTTTTCACTGTCTTTATTAATGTTGTCCGGCAGTAAAGGAAACAACCATTCTCCGTCATGAATTTCATCAATGAGTGGCGCGCCCTGAAAAAATGTCACTCGTACCCAGCGGTCTGACCTAGGATCAAATTTAGTGGCACCAAAAATAGCCAGCTTGCAACGCAGTAGGTGCATGGGTAATGCGGTTTGACTCAACACATTCATTTGTACATCGCCCATAGAGCAGTGGCCTAACGTCCACACCCGCCGTACAATGGTACGATACTTAGGATGCAACAGTAAAAATTCAGCCAAGGACTGGTTTTTTGGCACTGCAGTTAAGGCTTTGTTGAGATAGAATACGCGCCGGGCAATATCTAAATCTAATTCACGCTCCTCACCTGGTTCTTGCCCCCTAACCCCCATTCGAGGTTCCTCTTTGTCCTTCGAGCGGTACCAGAACCAATAGCTATTCTCCGGCATAGTAAAATCAATATTCAATGCCCAGGCATAACGTTTATTGAGTAAATGTTGTAATTCACTGACTGTGCACCCGGATTCCAGCGCCAGGGTTTCATCGGTATTCATCTGGTTTTCATGTTCATCAACCAATTCAGGGTAGAGTTCCATAACGCAGGAAATTGTGATTTCCTGCGTTTCATAGCTGAAGATTTGATTCCACTCGATTAATTGCTGCCAGTTTTGATGATCAAGGCGAGCCACTTCGACCTGCTGGATCACGCGGTCTAGCTCGCCAGTCGCTTGTTGGTTAAGCTGCTGCTGCTGGTCATTGATGGTGACTACCTGTTGTAGATGCCGATTAGCCCGTCGCAACAAAGCAATCATACGCGTGCATTTTTCTACTGTGATCAAACACGCTGACACTTTGGCTAATGCTGCTTCTCGTTGGGATAACCACTGATCGACAATGCGAGGGTGGTTAATTAAATAAGGTGCCATACCCAACCCTGTTGCATTACCAACACCTAAATAACGTTGCATCTGTCGAGCGAGATGCACCGCCCTCTCCCCCCCCTTTTGCTGAGCAATATAGTGTACCCAGTCAAGACTGAACTGACGTAACAAATAGACGGCACATACCTGTGCACTGAATGATTGACTAAAATCAGGATTGTCTTCCAACGTTTCAAAATCGGCCATGCCAAACTTACCATTGCCATATACCGCGGTGGTGCGCAGAATGTATCCGACGTTGGCGAGTATCTGACTCTCGGGCTGCATACCCTGGCTTAATGAGTCAACTAAGTGGTCAAAAACACGGACACTTTTATTGGCACGAGCAAGCACTAAAACCTGGCTGCTATTTCTTCCCGCTTCCTGTAGTGGCACGTTGTTGCGCAACTGTGCTAGTGAGTCCTCATTGAGATCACCCTTTATCAAGGCAAAGGTGGTATCCCATTTTTCAGCTATGACACGATCATTGCGGTCTTCATCATTGATCTCGTCAGAAAAAACCACAAGGTTATACCTGTGATCTGGCGTTTTTAGTTGATAAACCGCAGTACCAAAACCTTGTGGTGACATTTCCCAGCGCTGTAGTTTTACTTGCCATTGCTGGTTAGCCATACGGCGGATTATGCTACGCACAAAGCTGATCCGGCTTTGATGCATAGCGCCAATGCGTTCAGGGGCCATGACAGTTTCAGGGCTTCGAAAATAGGGTGTTGTTTCAGTACAAACATGTGCAACCATTTTACTCTCCGTGTCCATGCTAGTTGAGCATTTCACTCTGATAATTGTTCATTGATTTATAAACCCTGATCTTTCGCCATTTTCACTGCCAATTGTGGGGCATTCCACAATGATGGCAACAGGATGAAAGATACTGGCACGGCTGTTATCACAATAAAGGATTGCAGCGCAGATATTCCTCCAGAGCCGAGGCTGATCAGAATCAATGCAGTTAAGCCCATCATCACGCCCCAGAACGTTCTAATAGCTGCGTTAGGCTCAGTTTCACCACTGATCACCACACTAATAGTATAAGTCATCGAATCACCGGTAGTGACGATGAAGGTGGTGGTCAAAATTAAGAATAAAATTGAGATAAGTAATGGATAGGGTAACTGTTGAGTGATAGCCAACAGCGCCGCGGGCATATTAAAACCTTCGAACGCATTGCTCACAGAACCGGGGGTTTCAATTTCAAATGCAATGCCTGCACCACCGACAATAGTGAACCAAAAGCAGGTAATTAACGGTGCTGCGATACTCAGTGTCATGATCAGCTGACGTATCGTACGTCCACGGGAGATCCGTGAAAGAAAAATTGCCATCATAGGGCCATAACCAAGGAACCAGCCCCAGAAAAACACGGTCCACCAACCCAACCAACCCTGGTCATCACGGTAAGTGGCCATGGGAATAAAGTTATCTAACATCGTGCCTATACTTTGCAAATAACCATTAATAATAAAACTCGTCGGGCCAAAAATAAGAATATAAGCCATTAAAGATACTGCCAGAATAATATTCCAACGGCTGATAATTTGAATACCACGGTTAAGTCCGCTTAGGGCTGAAATGGTATAGATAGCAATGGCAAATAGGATGACAATCAACTGAGTGGTAAAACCATCGGGAATATCGAATAAAGCGTTCAGCGCAAAACTGATCTGTAAGCCAAGGAAGCCAATAGGACCAATAGTTCCTGCTGCGACAGCAACAATACAGCAAGCATCAACAAGCGCGCCTGGCGTACCGTTCATCACGCGCTCGCCGAATACAGGATAAAGCAACGTACGGGGTTTTAGCGGCAGCCCTTTGTCATAATGCAAATGCATTAATACGATAGTTGTTAGTGAGCCGGTAATAGCCCAGGCTAAAAATCCCCAATGCATAAATGATTGTGAGAGTGCGTTGACAGCGGTTTGCCATACGGAGTCTTGTGCACCATAAAGCGGGGGCGGGTTAAGAAAATGAGCGATAGGCTCTGCTGCGGCCCAAAATACACCACCGCCGGCCAACAGTGTACAAAGCATGATAGATAACCAGCGGAAAGTATTCATTTCTGGTTCTGCCAGTGCCCCTAATCTTACGCCACCGGTTTTGCCAAGCGCAAGCACCAAGCCGATAACAAAAGTCAGCAGTAATAGTATCTGCCAGTAAGGCCCGAAAAATTTGACCGACCAAGCGAACCCAGTATTGACGACCGTTGACAGTAAGGCGTTGTCATAAAGAGCCAGTAATACAAATAAGCCGATAAAACCACCGCTATACCAAAGTACGGGATTATCCAGTCCCAGCTTGATAAAAATGGATTGTTTTTTTGGGGGGTGCTTAGTATCTGTTGTGTTCGTAAAATCAGACATGTATGCCTCCTAGCATTGTTATATGACGATTTGCTTCTTATTATTGTTATTAGCAGTGTTCGTTTAGTTCATTGGTTCGAGACCTGATTGTAAGAAGTTAAACCAGTTACCACCCATGACGAGGTCGGCTTCTCTTTCACTAAATCCCTGTTTGATTAAACCGTTATAGATGTTCTCCATGCCGTTATTGTCACAGAACCAGGGCAGAGCGTCGGGCCAGCCTGAATTGCTGGATGAACCTTCACCATAATCCATGGCTTTTGACCAGCGGCCGTTACGCATCCATTCCAGTACTTCCTGCGGTTGATTAAGGCATAAGTCACTACCGATACCCAGGTGCTCAACACCAATATGTTCAGCTGTATCTGCGACCATTTGGCAAAAACGTTCCAGCGTACACTGACTGCCATTTGGCAAATGGAATGGATACAGACTAAAGCCGATTAAACCTCTTCGCTTAGCCAGTGATTTGATTACTTCACTGGATTTATTCCGCAGTGCCTTATGGGCAAAATTAGGGTTTGCATGACTAATACAAATGGGTCGTGAAGACAGATCTATGGCCTCAAGCGTTGAACGTTCCGCACTGTGCGACATATCTATTACCATGCCAACACGGTTCATTTCTGCAATTGCCTGTTTGCCAAAGCGGGTAATACCGCTATCTTCTTGCTCATAACAACCGGTAGCTAATAGACTCTGATTGTTATAGGTGAGCTGCATGATCAGCAGTCCTTGTTTGCGCATCACTTCAATAAGACCAATTTCGTCATCAATGGGTGAGCAGTTCTGCCCGCCAAAGAAGATACCGACTTTTCCAGCAGTCTTCGCAGTGACGACATCAGCCATACTCATGATAGGTATGATCAGATCACGGTTCTGTTCAAACAGCTGATTCCATTGCACAAAACGGGACAATGTTTCACGCGCAGTTTCGTGATAAACCAAGGTAGCGTGGACGGCAGTGATACCACTTGCTTTCAGTGTCTGAAAATAAGTTCGATCCCAGTGACAGTACTGCAAACCATCAATAATAATTTTATCTTGATACATGCAGCCTCCTTAATAAGGACGTTGATAAGCAGTTTTAACCACCGTATAAAACTCTTTAGCATATTGCCCTTGTTCACGAGGGCCAAAGCTGGATTGTTTGCGACCACCAAAGGGCACGTGATAATCGGTACCTGCCGTCGGTAGATTTACCATCACACACCCGGTTTGCGCCTGCTGTTTAAACAGTGCACTGGTTTTCAGACTTTGAGTGATGATGCCGCCAGTGAGGCCAAAGCGGGTATCATTAGCAGTGGCAATTGCTTCATCAAGATCGTGAACACGGATCACGCAGGCCATAGGTGCAAAGACTTCTTCTTGGTTAACATCCCATTTATTTTGAGTATCAAGGAATAAGGTCGGTGACATGTAATAACCATCATGTTCTAACGCGATACGCTCTCCGCCCAAAGCAAGATCGGCTCCGTGGTAACGTGCTTTGTTAACCCAATTTAAATTAGAGGTTAGCTGTTTGTCATCCACAACCGGTCCCATGAAGACACCATCATCAAGTGCGTGACCCACTTTTAGGGTGCGCATACGTTTGATCAAGGCTTCCACATAGGCGTCATGTACACCGTCCAATACCACCAGACGTGATGATGCCGTACATTTTTGTCCGGCACCGGAATAAGAACCAGCGATGGTGGCTTCAACCGCAATTTGAATATCGGCATCATCGGCAATAATTAACGCATTCTTACTGCCCATTTCCAACTGACTACGAACAAAATTAGGCGCTGTAGCCGTTGCCACTTTACGACCGGTTTCTACTGAGCCAGTAAAGCTCACTGCATTGATCTGATCGGAATTGATCAGGGTGTCACCCACTTCAGCACCACTGCCTAATATCAGATTAAAGGTACCAGCAGGTAGTCCCTGACGGTGAATAATTTCTGCGAGGGCAACTGCACTGGCTGGGGTTAAATTAGCCGGTTTCCAGATCACACTGTTACCAAAAGCCAAGGCCGGTGCTATTTTCCATGCTGCAGTTGCCGTTGGAAAATTCCAGGGAGAAATAATAGCGACAACACCTACCGCTTCACGCGTTACTTCAACTTGTACCCCAGGGCGTACCGATGCGGCACTATCTCCTATTTGTCGTAGTACTTCTGCGGCATAATATTGAAAAAATTGACCCGCGCGATAAATTTCCCCGCGTCCTTCGGCAAAGGGCTTGCCTTCTTCTCTGGATAATAAGGTGCCGAGCTCATCACAGCGGGCAATCAGTTCATCCCCGATGGCCTGCAGTACTTTTTGTTTCTGCTCTAAAGGTGTGTTTTCCCAGCTTGGTTGCGCAAATTTGGCCGCATCAATAGCTTGGTAAACCTGTTGTTTGCTAGCTTGAGCAAAATCACCTAGGCATTCAGTGATATCAGAAGGGTTGATGTTTTTAACAGTGCTAGATCCTAATTGCCATTGACCTGCAATATAAAGGGACTTTTCTGCTGCAATTGTCATGTCTATTCCTTGAAGTTGATTTTTGTCTGTTCTTGCGACGCCATGAGATTAATTTGGTACGTTAGCGTAGACCACCAGTTCAACCAGCATCTCTTCACGCGCTAAACCGGCAACCACAACCGCGGCTCGATTTGGGAAAGGGGCACTAAAATATTCAGCGTAAACTGCATTTACAGTGGCAAGGTAACAGCGGTCCGTCACATAAATCATCACTTGCAATACAGCATTACTATCTACCCCTGCACATTCTAGCGTGTGCATGAGATTATTCATGGTCTGACGTGTTTGTGCTTCGATGCCGCCAGCTACAACTTGTCCTTCTGCATCAATTGGGATCTGCGCGGTATACAGGGTGCCATTACTCTGAACGGCCCACTCTAAAGGCGCTTTAGATGCAAACAGGGCTGTTTTTACCGGGGTCTTAACTGCCATGTTAGGAGACATACTTGTCATAATTCACCTATGATTTGTTAAATGTGTGGTTCTGTTAAGTGAGTGGTTTGAATTAATTAAAGACTAGCGTCGAAATAGTGATAAGGCGAATGGTTTAATTTTGACAAATGATAAGTTTTATCTATCATCTAGATTATTCAGAGGGATCACTTGGGAAATGGAAAGCAACTATGGATATAAAATTACAGCAGTTAAAGCACTTTTTAATGGTGGTAGAAAAAGGTGGATTTAGAGCCGCCTCAGCTAGCGCGCATCGTTCTCAGGCAGCATTATCGACATCAGTGAAGGAGCTCGAAAAGGTGCTTGGTCAACCGCTGTTTGAAACGGGGCATAAAGCCAAGTTAACACCCTTTGGTGAGTTCTGCTTACCTAAAATATCCCGTTTTTTTAAACTTTATGTTGAACTTGACATTGATTTAAAGGCAGCTGCGGCAGGTGAACTTGGCAAAGTTCATATTGCCAGTGTACCGTCTGTGGCGGCGAAACTTATCCCCAAAATATTAGCCAGCTTCACCGCCATATACCCTAAGGTTGAAGTCTCCTTGATTGACGATAATGCGGCTGGCGTGGAAGCGCGGGTGCTAGCAGGTGAAGTCGATCTTGCTTTGGGTAATTGCACGTATGCAAATGACAGTCGTATTGATTTCATTCCGATACTTACTGATCCAGTTGGTGTGGTTTGTCTTAAGAATCATCCCTTGGCGCAGTTCACTAATGGAGTCAAATGGCAACAACTAAGTGAATACCCCTTTATCAAAAATGGCACCTGTAAATTACTTGATCATACCCCTGCACGAATATTAACTGAAGGTGCTCTTTATTCAATTGCCAACATAACCTCTCTGTTTTCTGTGTTAGAACTAGGTCTGGGAGTGACAACGTTGCCTAAATTGGCTTTTCCGGATGGGGAAACTAATTTGGTGTGGTTGCCGTTGCTACAGCCTGAAGTTGTGCGTCAGATAGGTATTTTCCGATTACAAGACCGGGCGATATCTTTGCAAGCCGATGCATTTTTTCGGCTCTGCATACTAAAATTAGGGCGGTAAACCGTCTAATTTTAGTAGAATACATATATTCATGGCCATCCAAAATACTAACTCAGAAGCCAGCAAAAATTACTAGCCGTAAACAATGCAGTCAAAAGTTAAGTCACCGAGATTTACTTACGCTCTGGTTTGATACAGAATCAATTTCTATTTGGTATGGCACTGAATGTGTCTCTAATCTATATTGAAGAAAAGTTTTTCACTCTTCCTGCCCCTCTTTATGCCCATATAACACCAATATAATCATACTGATATATATTTTGTAATAACGTGTAATAATTATTTTAGAAATCGTTATCTAGTCTTTTAAAGTGTGCTTCATATGAACTTTTTAAATTGCCGATGCTGGAGCACAACTGTAACGCAAACCAATCGTGTTAAATAAAAAGGAATTTTAAAATGAGTAATACAATTACAGTGTATATTGAAGAAGAACATCTCAAGACACAAAAAAATAATAACTATAGCCTCTACCTCGCCAAAAAGGTAAATGATAGTTTCACAGTGGTTTGGCAATCAAAAGGGGCAGTAGCAACCGTAAACGTTCCTGCCTATCAGCACCACAACGAATTTGATATAAACACCCCCTCTTACATGGTCAATTATACCAGAGATCTAGTACATTCTGGCAATCTTGCATTTACTTCGGGAGGCAAAAATCTAAGTATCACTGCGGGACAAACAACTGTGCTTGATGCTAATGGTATATTCGAACTGGCTGAAAATAGGGTGGGGTCATCAAATCTATTAATTAACAATGAGCGGCAAGGAAATCCGCATGAGATCCTGCTGGACTCAAAAGGCAACAATATTTGGGTGAACCGAGAATGCGGAATGAATATAGGCACCGCGACAATAACACCAAAAAATGAATATCAATTATGGTTTGGGAATATGCAGGAAACCGGATCACTCATTGCCGAAGAACGATCAAATATCGCAACCGTCTCACTGCAGGCGGGCGGCGATAAAACCATCACGTTCGATAGCACTGGAGATTGGATAAACGGTGAACCCGCAAAGGTATTTAGAAGGAAAAACAAACAAACAGTTGAAGCATAAAACCATATGATGCATTAGCTCTTACGATGCTTTAGTTCATTGCGATGTTTAAGTTCAATAAACAAAAAACATCGCGATGAAATAGACAGTTTGTAAATACCAAAAAAGAGGTCTGGCTACTAGCCTAAAAAATAATAAGTGAGATCCATCATAAAAATTTAAAAAGCGAATCCCTATCATAAAAATATATAAGATAAGAGCTACTATAAAACTAATAGCCATTTAATTTTCTTCTTAATCATACTTAATGCCTTGTAAAGGATTACATAATGGACAGCATAAATAGAGATTCATCTGCATTTTATTCCAAGAATAAAAGTATCAATAGTAAAGATATCAAAAATAATAATGCCCCTGGAATTAGCGATAATGCATCACTAACAGGAGCATTGAATGATTTACTACGTCAACAGCTAACACCGAAAATAACCCTGCCTGTGATGCAGGAGATAACGGAACCACCCGTCCCAAGAAAACCTGGTATAAAGCAGCCAGATATAAAACATGATCCCTTAACCATTTGCTTGATTGCCGCGGTGAGTGAAATATTAAATGCACAACAGCTAGATCGTCCCTCATTGGATCAAAAACTGCAGTTTCTCTTCGATAAACTCTATGCCATATATCAGGTTGCCGATATGCCTGACCGTGATCGAACTCGTCAATTTATTTCACCGCAAGGGTTGATCTTATCTCCAGAAAATTGTGTCACAACACAAAGGGACGGCTTGCGGGTCAGATCATTTATGCGTGGCATCCACCAGGCCATAACAAAGTTAAAACATAGTCGACCTGGCAGTTTGCATATAGCCTATCCAGCCTGCGGTCCATTCGCGCCGTTATTGCTTCCTTTAATCGGTTATTACAAAGCATTAAATATATATGACGAAAGCGACTTACAGATCAGCTTAATTGATATTCAGCCCGGTGCTGTAACCAGTTTAGAAGCGATTACTCATGAGTTAGGGATCACCGATTATATTCACGAAGTAACCTGTCAGGATGCCTGCCAATTTCAATCGAGATTACCGATAGATATTGTTGTTATCGAAGCCATGCAGCACGGACTAAGTCGTGAAGGTCATCTTGCTATCGCCCGTCACTTTGCTTCAATTATCAGAGCAGAAGGTATATTTCTGCCACAAGAAATAAGCCTACGTGCAACCCTTAATTTTGGTCAAAGAGAATATGTAGACCAGTGGGCAGATAAACAAGGCCGTGTATGTAAAACAGAGATGTCACCCGAGATTATCAATGAAAGAAAAGAGTTGGGAGAAATACTGCGGTTAACCGCCGATTCACTGCGAAATATGCAAGATCACATCATCGATAAATACACCCGTCTTATCGATTGTAATGAGGTTACAATTCCACCTCTTGCGCCGCACAAACAATCTCCAATATTACTTATTTGTACCGAAATGATTATTTATGGTCATGAACGAATAGGCGAATATGACTCTGGCATTACTCATCCGCTCCCCGATACTCAGGTATGTATCAATTTTAAGCCGCATGATGCCAAACCCGGCGATCTGCTGGTAAATAGTGGCGATAAACTGAAATTTTATTATAGGCTAAATGGGTTACCTGGATTCATGGCAACAACCGTCGAATAAAATGAGTGAGAATGCGATGAGTGA
>JBLHPA010000093.1:0-11063 GCA_047628235.1 Moritella sp. | reverse complement strand
GCTCAATCAAGCCACCTTCCGGTCCCATAAAGCCCATTGCTAATAAGACGATGTCGGCAGGAAGTACTTTTTCACTACCTGCGATCTTATTCGGTACCATGGCACCATTCGCTTTACGTTCCCATTCCACATTAACCGTGTGAACCGCTTTAACATTGCCGTTGTCATCGCCCTCAATTTTAGTGGTCATCACCAAATATTGACGAGGATCCTGTCCTTGCACAGCAATCGCTTCTTCTTGACCGTAATCAACCAGCAGTCGCTTCGGCCACTGCGGCCAAGGATTATTGTCCTGTCGTGACTCAGGCGGTTGCGGCATGATCTCTAGTTGGGCAACACTGTTACACTTGTGGCGTAAAGATGTACCCACACAGTCAGTACCGGTATCACCGCCCCCGATAATCACCACATCTTTGCCTTCGGCATTAATGTAGTTGCCATCGGCGTGCTGGCTGTCTAACAAGCTCTTAGTATTGGCTTTTAGAAAGTCCATGGCAAAGTGAATACCGTTAAGTTCACGGCCTTCTTCAACCATTAGATCGCGAGGAACAGTAGCACCGACACACAGCACCACCGCATCAAAATCCTGTTCAAGCTGCTTTGCAGAAATATCTTTACCCACTTCAGTATTGGTCACAAACACAATACCTTCTTCAGCGAGTATATCCACGCGACGCTGAACGATCTCCTTTTGCAGTTTCATATTAGGAATACCGTACATCAACAAACCACCGATACGATCGGCGCGTTCATAGACAGTCACCATATGTCCTGCAGAGTTAAGCTGTGCCGCCGCTGCCATACCAGCAGGGCCAGAGCCGATAACCGCAACGGTTTTACCCGTGCGCTTGCTCGGAATGTTGGCAACAACCCAGCCCTCTTTGAAGGCTTTTTCGATAATAGCGTACTCGTGAAGTTTGATTGTTACCGGATCAGCATTGATCCCCAGTACGCAGGAACCTTCACAAGGCGCTGGACAGACACGACCGGTAAACTCCGGGAAATTATTGGTTTTGTGCAGCAACTGCACCGCTTCTTTCCAACGGCCGTGGTAGATCAGATCATTCCACTCAGGAATGATATTGTTGACCGGGCAGCCAGCAACCGCCGGGGCGTATTGTGATACAGCAGACTGGCAAAACGGCACACCGCAATCCATGCAGCGTGATGCCTGCTTTTCGATGTCAGCTGTTTCCATATGATGATGGACTTCCTGCCAGTCAATCAAACGCGTCTTAGGATCGCGATCTTCTGGTAAGATTCTTGCTAATTTCATAAATCCGGTTGGATTTCCCATAATATTGTCTCCTATTCAGCTCAGGCGCTTTGAGCTGCCAGATTTGCAAGATGCATATCGAATGCTTCGACTGCCACATCATATTCCGTTTCAAATTTACCGGTGCTGCGTGCTTGGTCCATATACTGTTGCATTTTTTTGAAATCAACAGGCATGACTTTTACAAAACGTTTAATGGCATTGTCCCAGTCGGCGAGCAATGCTTCTGCCACATCCGATTGAGTGTTTTCTTTATGCTCGGTAATGAGAGCTTTTAGCTCAGCAATCTCAGCGGCGCTTTCAAGCGTCTCAAGCTGCACCATTTCCATGTTGCATTTGCTGGCTAAATCATTATTGTCATCCAGGACGTAAGCGATACCGCCTGACATACCAGCAGCGAAGTTACGCCCGGTTTGACCAAGAATCACAACCTTACCACCGGTCATATATTCACAGCCGTGATCGCCCACACCTTCAACAACCGTGGTTGCACCCGAGTTACGCACGCAGAAACGTTCACCCGCGATACCGCGAATAAAGGCTTTACCTGAGGTTGCACCAAACAAGGCAACGTTACCAATCACGATATTCTTGCTGGCTTCAAAGGTGGCCACTTTAGGTGGGTAAACAACCAAGTTAGCACCGGATAATCCCTTACCAAAATAGTCATTCGCATCACCCTCAAGCTCAAAGCGAAGGCCCTTCGCTGAGAAGCAACCGAAGCTCTGACCTGCCGAACCATTAAACTTAACCTTGATGGTGTTGTCCGGTAGACCGTCAGCGGCATATTTCTTCGAGATCTCGTTAGACAGCATGGCACCAACAGTACGATCGGTATTCACCACATCGTATTCAAGATTAACCAGTGTTTGATTTTCCAGTGCATCCTTGGCGTCTTCCATCATCCGGCGATCAATAATATCGTCGATCAGGTGTTTCTGTTCTTTAGAACAGTACAGGGTTTCGTCGGCCGCACACTGCTCTTTGTACAGCAACGGCGAGAGATCAACACCCTTATATTTCCAGTGATCGACATCGGTGCGCGTCTTCAAGTACTGGGTTTGTCCCACCATTTCATTAATGGTTTTAAAGCCCAATTCTGCCATGATCTCACGCAAGCCTTCTGCCATCATGGTAAAGAAGTTAACCAAAATGTCGGCCTGACCACTGAAACGACCGCGCAACTCTCTGTCTTGTGTCGCGATGCCGACAGGGCAGGTATTTAAGTGGCATTTACGCATCATGATGCAGCCTTCAACCACTAACGCGGTTGTCGCCATACCGTATTCTTCCGCACCTAACAACGTTGCTATTGCAAGATCGCGCGGTGTTTTTAACTGCCCATCGGTTTGCACCGTAATACGGCTACGTAAATGATTACGCACCAGTGTTTGATGGGTTTCAGCGAGACCAAGTTCCCAAGGCAGACCCGCATGTTTAATCGAGCTCAGTGGTGAGGCACCAGTACCGCCATCGTGGCCAGCAATCAGTACCACATCGGCATAACCCTTACACACACCCGATGCGATCGTACCAACACCCGCTTCGGATACCAGTTTCACATTCACCCGCGCTTCACGATTCGCGTTTTTAAGGTCAAAGATAAGCTGTGACAAATCTTCGATAGAATAGATGTCATGATGCGGTGGCGGTGAAATAAGTCCTACACCGGGCGTAGAGCCACGTGTACGGCCAATCCAGGCGTCAACCTTATGCCCAGGTAATTGTCCACCCTCGCCCGGCTTGGCACCTTGCGCCATTTTAATTTGTAATTCATCTGCATTAGTCAGGTAATGACTGGTTACCCCAAAACGGCCGGAAGCAACCTGCTTGATCCGCGATTTCATCGAATCGCCATTTTCCATCGGCGTAAAGCGAATCGGATCTTCACCACCCTCACCACTGTTACTTTTACCGCCAATACGGTTCATGGCAATAGCCAGTGTGGTGTGCGCTTCCCAGGAAATAGAACCAAAGGACATAGCACCGGAAGCAAAACGTTTGAAAATATTTTCGATCGGCTCTACTTCCGATAATGGAATAGATTTATGCTCCGAGCTAAATTCGAGCAAGCCACGTAAGGTAAACGCATCTTTACTCTGGATATCAACCATGTTTGCATATTCTTTAAACTGTGCCGTATTGTTACTGGCAGTAGAATGCTGCAGCAGGCGAATAGTGGTTGGGTTAAACAGGTGATTTTCACCGTCATGACGCCAGGCGTATTCACCACCAGACTTCAGCAGGTCATCAAAAACAATGCGGTCTTCAGGTAGGAAGCCATCGCGGTGACGCATTAGCGCCTCTTGCGCGATTTGATCCAGGCCAATACCTTCAATGCGGCTTACCGTACCAGTGAAGTAATTATCAATAACATCACTGTTAATACCCAGCGCTTCAAATATCTGAGCACCCTGATAAGACTGTAACGTTGAGATCCCCATTTTTGAGAAGATCTTCAACAAACCACTACCAACGGCTTTAATATACTTAGCAACAACGGCATCATTACTGAGTTCAGAATTAATAACGCCGTCATCACGTAAACGGTACAAACTTTCGAGTGCCAGATAAGGGTTAACTGCAGCAGCGCCAAAACCCAGCACGGTTGCAAAGTGATGCGTTTCACGAATATCGGCGACTTCAAGAATGAGATCCGCTTTAGCGCGTAAACCTTCGCGGATCAAATAATGATGGATCGCGGCGGTCGCCAGTACCGACGGTATCGCCGCATGATCAGTATCGATAGTACGGTCACTCAATAGCAGCAGCGCATAACCATTGTTAACAGCATCTTTAGCATACTGGCAGATGCGATCAAGAGCGGCCTTCAATTCACCCTCTTTGCCAGTAGCTCTGAAGGTAATATCAATCGTTTTAGACTGCAGGTGATTATGATCAATTTGCTGCAGTTTTTTAAACTCTTCATTGGTCAGCACTGGCTGATCAATTTCAATTTTGTGGCAATGCGCAGGCGTCTCTGCCAATAAATTGTGCGAGTTACCAACATAATTACGCAAAGACATGACGAGTTCTTCGCGAATAGGGTCTATTGGCGGGTTGGTTACCTGAGCAAACAACTGTTTAAAGTAGTGAGATAACTGCTGTGGACGATCGGAAAGTACCGCTAACGGTGTATCGGTACCCATCGCACCAAGCGGCTCTTTACTGCTGTCGACCATTTGCGCCAAAATCAGGTTGAGGTCTTCACTGGTGTAGCCAAACGCTTTTTGAATTTTTCTCAGGTTTGGCAACTCCGTTTGAGTAACCGATGCTGCTGGCATTGGCAGTTCGTTCAACATTATTTTATTTTCACTCAACCATCGTTCATACGGTTGTGCAGAGCAAATACCTTTTTTAACCTCATCATCACTGATGATACGGCCCTGTTCCAGATCGGCAATAAATATCTTGCCCGGCTGCAATCGACCTTTTTCTACCACAGTAGATTGATCGATACAGAGGGTGCCGGTTTCAGAGCCCATGATCAACGTGCCATCATTAGTGAGCAAGTAACGCGAAGGACGTAGACCGTTACGATCGAGTGTGGCACCAATCATTTTACCATCGGTGAACGAAATAGACGCGGGGCCATCCCATGGTTCCATGATGCACGCGTAATATTCATAAAAAGCGCGCTTAACCGGATCCATGTTTTCCTGAGATTGCCACGCTTCCGGCACCATCATCATCATGACCTGTGCCAGTGGACGTCCGCTGAGCACAAGCAGTTCAATCGCCATATCAAGGTTTGCAGAATCCGAATTACCACGGTTACATACCGGGTTGATCATTTTCAGTTCGGCGTCACTGAAGTTTATCGATTTAAACATCGCTTCGCGCGCGTTCATCCAATTAACATTGCCCTGAACGGTATTAATTTCACCGTTGTGAGATAAATAGCGGAACGGTTGTGCGCGACGCCATGCCGGGAATGTATTGGTTGAAAAGCGGGAATGGAACATGGCGAGGCCAGTCGTGACCCGTTCATTTTGCAGGTCTAGATAATATTGCTTCACCTGTGCGGTGGTGAACTGCCCTTTATACACAATGGTACGAGAGGACATAGAGGCAATATAAAACTCATCGGCTTCTTTAGCGATGGTTCGGTTAAGAGTATGTGAGGTGTACTTACGTAACACAAATAACTTACGTTCAAAAATCTGTTGGGTCAGATCATCCGGTTTTTGAATAAAAACCTGTTCAATCTGAGGCTCTGAGTCAAACGAGGCCGCCCCTAACATTGAATTATCCACCGGTACCGAACGATAACCCAATACACTTAAACCGAGTTCTTCAATCGCAGCATTGAAAACCTGACGGCTTTTCTCTGCTTGCTCGGGGTCGGCAGGGAAGAAGATCATCCCAACGCCGTATTCACCTTCAGAAGGTAACTGGAAGCCAAGTTCACTGGCTTCTGCTTTGAAATAATCATGCGGGATCTGAATGAGTATTCCAGCACCATCACCGCTTTTGACATCAAAGCCAGTACCGCCTCGGTGCTCCATGCATTCCAGCATAGTGAGTGCGTTCTGAATAATATCGTGTGACTTTTTACCTTTTAAATTGGTAACAAAGCCAATACCACAGCTATCGTGTTCAAACTCTGAACGATAGAGGCCGTGATGCTTAGTATTTATGCTCATCATATATAAACTTCCCATTAATTCTTGCCCAAAATTATCAGCAGGGCACTTTTTCGAACAATCGCCCGGTCATTGATTAGTCTGTAATTCTTGTAATACTCTGTTGTTAAAAGCATTATAAGTCTTGGGTTCATCCTTTTAGCACTTATTTTGTGCTTTTTTTGTAACAGATAAGATAGCGTTCTGTATAGAATCTGTCCATAATTTTTTACTGTCACTTCTTTATAGGTAATTATAATGCGCTTACCCTGTGTACAAATCCATACATACACATATTTATAAACGTTGTATTATTTCGTTGAATATATACCCATAACCATTCATCTGCATTGTATACGGAACATATTATGAAAAAACGCGGGGTCTTCGTGGCTTTATTGACAGCATCGATTATGGGTGTAGGGTATTACAATACCACGCCCTCTTTTAATCAAAAGAAAGAGTTACCTTCTATTACGGCTGCATTAGGCACGATTGAAAAACACGCCATTGCGGTCGGCCAAATTGTCCCTGCACATTCTATTTCTATTAAGTCGCAAATAGACGGGATTGTCGGTGAAATTTACCATCAGGTCGGCGATATCGTCACGGCTGGCACGCCATTGATTAAAGTCCGCCCCAACCCGACTCCTGCGGCGTTAACGCTGGCTAATACCGAATTAATGCGCAGCGAAGCCGCGCTAGAGTCGGCACTGCAAAAATTAGGCAACTTAAAACAGCTTGTGTCGCAAAATATTATTCCGACGAATTATGGCGAATACATTCAGGCTAAATCGGATGTGAAATCCAACTTGGCCGATGTTCAACAGAAACAACAAAACTTCGACCTGATCCGCAGCGGCGAATCGTCAGTGGGTAACTCAACGCTGACGTCTACAATTACAGCCCCTATTGATGGCACTATCTTGAACTTAAAGGTTGAGGTCGGCGAACCGATTACCTCAACAGAATCAAGCCAGGCGGCGACAGAAATGATGTCCGTTGCCGATATGAAAAAAATGATTTTTAAAGGTAGCATCAGTGAACATGATGCTGCCCAGCTGAAAGTTGGGACGTCAGTCAATGTGACATTAGCACCTTACCCGGGCATTGTAATGAAAGGGACGTTAAGTAAAGTGGCAGTACAATCTGAGGCGCTGAATGCCACCACAACGAGCAGCAGTCAACGTTTTGATAATGGCTTTAAAGTTGAAGTCGGTCATATTCAATTTCCGCAAGATATCACGATTCGCTCCGGCTTTTCTGCGACAGCGAAAATCATTCTTAAACAAGCCACCGATGTCGTGACTATTCCAGAGCGTGCATTGAACTTCAATGGCGAAGACCCGGAAGTATGGATAGCTGATGAATCTGAAGCGGGATATTCGCCGCATAAAGTGACATTAGGGTTATCTGACGGTATTACCGTCGAGGTGCTTTCAGGTTTAGAAAATGGAGAAATCATTATCGATGCTAGCATGATGATGGGTCAGCCAAATGCATAAAAAAAACGCAGTACAGCGCCTTTGCTGCAATGCCTTGCTAGGCCTTATATTGGGGTGTTTGAGTCTATCAAGTTATGCGCTCACGATTGAAGACGCATGGCAGGCGGCAAAGTATTATGATCCCGCTTACCAGCAGTCTCAATTAGATGAACAGATCAGCGAAACGGAAGTAAGATCGAACCGAAGCGCGTTACTGCCCAGCGCAGAAATAACCGCAAGCAGCGATTGGAATGATAATAGTAGTAATGGCAGCAACAATACCAACAGTTATGGACTGAGTTTGAACCAAACGATCTGGGATAGCAGCAAGTGGTCGGCATTGGGCCAATCTCAAGCCGCATTTATTGCGACTCAATTAAAGTTTAAACAGAGCCACAATGATCTGGCCGCACACCTGATTAATGCTTATTTAGATCTTGCTCAGTCGCAGGGCGATTTACGTTTAGCGCAGCAAAAATTCGCTGAAGGAACAAAGATGCTGCACATTACCGAGCAGCGTTATAAAGCGGGGGCAATTCATTCGACAGCGCTGGAAGATATGCGCGCAAATCATGTCGATGAGCGAGCAGAGATCTTGGCAAACCAATCTAACGTGGCTGATAAAAAGGCCGTATTAATTGCTTTAATTAATCTTGCGCCAAATACCGTTGATGAAATTGATACGACCAATTTGCAACCACCGACATTGATCGTAAACAGTGAAAGTGGCTGGCTGAAACTGGCGAATGACAACAGCCCGGAACTGCTCGCTGCGAAACAAAATATTCGCGTGGTTGAATTTGAAAGCGAACAGGCTAAAGCCGGATATTACCCAACGCTGACAGGATCTGTGGGTTACAGCGGTAGTAATAATAGTAATAATAGCAATAGTAGTGATGATGCGCTTAATGCCCGCCTGAACCTGAGCGTACCGTTGGATTTAAATGGATCCACCCGTGCAAATGTTGATCGGGCTAAGTTACGGGTAAAGCGAGTCAGGGAAGAGGCCCGAGCGGTCGAGATCCGTATTAACAGCACAATTTCAAATCGATATACTCAGTTATCCATTGATTGGCAGCGTATTGTAATTGCACAACAACAGGTCGAGTCTAGACAGCGCTCATTAAAAACGAAGCAAGTCGTGTATGACGCAGGATTGACTGACGCATCGGATGTGATTGATGCGCACAATCGCCTTTTTGGGAGTAAAAACGCGCTTCAATCTCGATTTTATCAATACTGGCAACACCGTATCTCCTTGCTTAAGTCTGTCGGTAAGTTAGATAACAATACAATTGCGCTGATCTCGCAGGCTCTGCAATCATGACAGGTTTATTGTCTCAAACAATTCAAACGCTACTTGCTCACCGTTTACGCAGTTTTTTAGCCATTCTTGCTATTATGTGGGGCGTGATCTCAGTATTAGTGCTGGTTGGATTAGGTGAAGGTTTTTATCAAACAAATACCAAATCATTTGCATTATTAATGAGTGATACGCAAATGGCATTTCCAGAACAGACGACAAAATCTTGGCAAGGGCTCGCAGCAAAAAGAGATGTATCACCTTCCGAAAGTGAGATGCGCCAACTCTCGAAACAATCGGCTGTGCGTAATATCTCTGTCGTTTATGGGAAGTGGGATGCCAAGGTGACGGATCTTCAAGGGCACATGTTACCTGGCTATGTCAGTGGAATAGACAACCAATTTGTTGAATTACGAAATATGAAATTAGTAAACCAATCTCGAAGAATTAATCGCAGCGATTTAAACAATCACAACCGTGTCGCGATAGTTGGTTGGCAACTGGCAGAAATTGGAGCACTACAGGTTGGCGGGGAATTGAAAGTTAATGGTATTCCTTTTGTTGTTATTGGCGTGACCCAAAAAAATGAAAATGGTATTTCATTAAATAATGAAGAAAGCCAGGTCATGATCCCCAGCACAACCTTTAATGATCTGTGGAAAAGTAAGCCTATGATGTTATTGGTGTCGCCCTCTGAAGCTATTTCAGGCGTGGTATTGAGAAAGAGTCTCTTATCATTTTTTGCCAAACAGCAACATTTCGATCCCAGTGATAAAGACGCGATATATATGCCGGATCTGGGCAGAGAAGCGGTATTCTTTAAGACGCTATTACGTGGTATTCAATTATTTTTGGGTGCAAGTGGCGCGATGACGTTAGCGGTTGGCGCACTTGGGGTGGCGAATATCATGTTTTTGTCGGTCACTGAACGTACGCGCGAAATAGGCGTTCGCTTAGCCATTGGCGCAACACCTAATAATATCCTTGGGCAATTTTTAGTTGAAGGGGGGATCTTGGTGGCTTGCGGGACTGCGATCGGTATTATCTCTTCTTATGCCATTATTGCATTATTGAACTATATCGGTATGCCAGAGTGGTTAGGCTTTCCAGTGATAACCCTTGATGCTATTTGGATGTCGTTAGCTGTTATCACCGTGCTCGCCCTGCTTGCTTCTTATTTTCCAGCTCGACGCGCTTCAAACCTGATACCTGTTATAGCTTTGAATGCGAGAGCTTGATGATGATACTGCCGATAAGACAAATTGTTCAGGAGATGGCGGCGGAAAAATTGCGTCTCTGTTTAACGATTTTTGCGGTAGCGTGGGCAACGCTATGTATTGCGCTTATGCTGGCGGCTGGTGAAGGCTTACGCCAGGGGCTGATCCGAAGTTCAGAGAGTGGTAATGGCAAACTGATGTATTTGACTGGCGGTTATGCGACGAAAGATTTTGGTAATTTTCACACCGGTAAACAGCTTAAGTTAAAGTATGACGATGTCACTGTGATCCAGGCGCTACCTAGCGTTAAACATGTTCAACCCAGTGCCCAGTGGAATGAACGTGTGACATTTGAGGATCATCGCACATGGCAAAACCCGGTGGGTGTTTATCCTGAGTATCAAACCTTGACGGGACTGAAGATTGCAGCCGGAGGACGTTGGTTTAATCCTATGGACATGAAAGAGCAGCGCAACGTCATTGTTATAGGGGAAAGTGCCGCGATTTCGCTGTTTAATCAATCGGATGATTATGATTGGATTAACCCACCAGCGCTAGACATTGATCCGGTGGGTAAGATAGTCAAAGTGGGTAGTAAAGAATTTAGGGTTATCGGCTTGATAAAAAGCAGCAGTGCCAATGTGGAACAAGGCATGCCGCTGAACGAATCCCTCTTTGTCCCCTTTACTACCTGGCAACGATTCCACCCCAACAGCGCCATTTCTGCGCTCAATATCGAGCCGGTTCCACAAGTGGACCGCAAGCAAGTGGCTGCCACGGTGAAACAAGTTATTGCGAGAAAGTATGGTGCCAGTGTCGAAGACCAGCAGTTAGTGCAAATCCAAGATATGTTGCTGAGGCAAAAAACCATGCGACGTTTTTTGATTGGGTTACAAAGCTTCCTAGGCATTATCGGCTTGGTGACATTAGGCGTGGCCGGCATTGGCATCGCGAACGTGATGTACGCAGCGGTTAAACGTGCGACTCGTGACATCGGGTTAAGAATGGCCGTCGGTGCCAGCCCTGCAACGATCAGAGCTCACTATTTGACTCAGTCTCTGTTTACGATGGCAATTGGTGGCTTACTCGGCTTGGTAATGACGGTTGGCTTAATAAGTTCAATTCAGGCATTTCCGTTGGCAGGCAATAGCTTGTATG
>JBLHPA010000092.1:0-11231 GCA_047628235.1 Moritella sp. | reverse complement strand
GGCCTACTTTCATGCCCAGCATATGGCGATGGATCCAACGGGCCTGTGGGATCGCGGCAGTTACTGGCACCTTGCCACCCGCCCAGATGAACTGGCTGCCTTAACCGACCCTGCACTGAAGCAGGCCGCCCCGCTGCTCGATCAGACCTTGCGAGCAAGTCGCTTTCAAACTCTGATACATGGCGATGCTAAGCTGGCTAACTTCTGTTTTACCGCTGATGGTGGTCGGGTTGCAGCGGTTGATTTCCAATACGTGGGTCGTGGTTGCGGCATGAAAGACGTGATCTTATTACTAAGTAGCTGCCTGCCTTTTCAACAGTGTGAGCATACCGTACCAGGGTTACTGGATCATTACTTTTCGGTGTTACAGCAGGCTCTAGGCAAGTACCAACCACAGGTTAGTCAACAAGCAGTTGAAGATGAATGGCGTCCTTTATATTGCATAGCCTGGGCAGATTTCCAGCGTTTTATCAAAGGCTGGTGTCCTGAGCACTGGAAGATAAACAGCTATACCGAAGGACTCACCCAACAGGCTTTAACGCTATTAACGAGTTCCCAGTCAGGGTAAATAGCCATGATAACATTCACTGCAGAGCAGCTGCAACAACTGTTGCAGCTAGCGACACAAGCAGCGTTAAGCGCAGGTCGCTACATAAATCAATTCGATAGAACACAACTGCTGGTACAGCATAAACAGTCGGGCGCGAGCTTGAGTGCTCAGGTTGTTACACAAGTAGATCTAGATAGCCAGGCACTTATCCTGGCTATCTTACAACCCAGCACTGAGCAATATGATATTGCGCTGCTGACCGAAGAGAATGCCAGTGAAGAAGGTGTTGCTGAACATGACCGATTCCGTCGTGACTATTTTTGGTGCATAGATCCACTCGATGGCACCCTGCCCTTTATTGAAGGTAATGATGGGTTTGCAGTATCGATAGCCCTCGTTGACAGAACGGGTAAACCAGTTATTGGCGTGGTGCACCATCCCCGCACAGGTGACACCTACCAGGCCATTAATGCACTGCCAGTAGTATCTGGCGTTCTGAAAAACACGCAGCCCTGGCAGCCAAAGATTGCCAATCGCGTACTGACTTTGTACATAGACCGCAGTTTCGCTCAAGATCCAGTCTACCCGGCCTACATAAATAAAATGACAGCATTTAGTGCGCAGCAGGGGCTGGGAGGTTTAAATATAGTTAATGCCCGTGGTGCCGTGATGAACGCCATTGGGGTGTTAGAGAATGCGCCTGCTTGTTATGCGAAATTGCCCAAGAAAAAACGTGGTGGAGGCAGTCTGTGGGACTTCAGTGCGACAGCCGCGATAACTCAGGCGCTGGCCAACCAGGCACAGGGACTCGTTACGCCGACGTGTAGAGTGAGTGATACCCAAGGGGAAGAACTAGACCTCAATCGTTCCGACTCTAACTATATGAATCATAGAGGCGTGTGCTACAGTTGCGGAATAGACAATGACGTTTTGTTGGATCTACTTGCTGACTTATATGCCCGTCGCTAATTAGCGACGGACTTTTATTATAAGTAAGGTTACAGCTTAGTGTCTTCGTTATCGCGCCATTTTCTAGCGGTGCAGAGACTGATGCGCAGTATTGAATTCGTCTTCAAGTAGCTGCCTTGGTCTTGGTCTTGGCCCATGCCCATTGCACACTAGCCTGTAACTATACAAAAACAACTTATACCTATACAAAAAAAATACTTGTATAACCATGAGTTTTGGCCTATAACTTATACAAGATATTTTTTTGTACAAGCTTGTTTTTTGCATAAGCTATTACACAAGCTATTACATAAGTTTTTCACATAATAAATTGGGCACCATCATGAAAATAAAAATGGGTATAAGTGCATGTGTTTATGGTCATCAGGTTCGTTTTGACTCTGGGCATAAAACCAACTATTTCTGCAAAGATGTGTTAACTGATTATTGTGATTTCACACCTTTTTGCCCTGAAGTAGGCATAGGTATGTCGGTGCCGCGACCAACGATACGTTTGGTACTGCGTGACGGTGAGGAACGCCTAGTCATGGTCAAAGACCAAGACCAGGATTTCACTGAGAAGATGAAAGAATTTGCTGACAATGCTATTCCTGAAATTGCGGATATGTGCGGTTACGTGGTATGCGCCAAATCACCCACCTGCGGCATGGAACGCGTGAAATTATACAATGAAAAAGGCCACTCATTACCCGGCGGCACAACTGGCGTATACACACGTAGGTTACAGCAAGCCCTTCCTTGGTTACCCATAGAAGAAGATGGCCGCTTGCAAGACAGTATGCTACGTGAAAACTTTGTCATTCGGATCATGGCATTACATAATCTGTACACATCGACTGAGCAGCTAACCGCAGCAAATATCATTCAGTTTCATTCCCGTTATAAATATTTATTAATGGCATGTAACCTAGTCGGTTATAAATCGCTCGGCCAGTTTGTCGGCCACATTGCCGAGCATGATATCAACGCGTTTTTTGTTGAATACCGCTTACGCTTTATGAACATTTTAAAAAAACCTGCTACCCGCAAAGGTAATGTAAACGTGCTGCAACACATGCAGGGTTATTTCAAAAAGTCATTAACTGCAAAACAGAAACAGGAACTGAGCGACAGTATAATGCGTTATCACCGGGGATATTTACCACTGCTGGCACCGTTAACATTAATTAATCACTATTTAAGTGAACACCCAAATCCGTATTTAAGTCAGCAAGTTTATTTAGACCCCTACCCACAGGAAATGAAGTTACGTTATGCAATGTGAACAGATATTTAGTATTACTCAGGTCTCAAGCCAAACCAGCGTTAATTCCATCACGTTACGGGCTTGGCAACGGCGTTATGGTCTGCTTACACCACAACGTAATGCCCAAGGCCACCGCTTTTATCAGCAAGCTGATATTACCCGGATACAAGCTATTTTAGCTTGGTTAGACAAAGGGGTATCGATTGGTAAAGTGAAGGCCTTACTTGATGAGCCCTTACTGGATCAAGTCACACATGAACAACTTGATGAGTTTGAGGACTTTATTAACGCGTTAACCGATTTGAACAGCAACAAATTAGCACAGCTATTTAATGAGATAAGCAAAAATTATCCGTTCCCTGTTTATCTGGATAAATTGCTGAGGCCGACGCTAGCGTTTATTCACGCAGAAAAGAACCCTCTGAGCAATATGCAGCAAGCGATACTGCGCAGTGTCATCATAGAGAAATGCGCAGAGATAGTAACAAAGCAGCGCAGCCATAATAAGCAAACCTGTTTTCTGGTCGGTTTTGAGGCGGATGATCTACTGGTTTGGTTACAGGCACTCAATTTCAGCAACCAAGGTTATAAGGTCACAGTGTTAGGACAGCTGACTGAAAAGCTAACAGGGCTTGAGCAAATGCTAATACACAACGCCTCTCCCCTATTAGCGATCGTAGGGCAAACCAAGCTACCGGTAAACGTGGTGACACAATTGACCCGAGTCATCAACAACAGTGCCTGTGATTACTGCTTGCTGGGTAATGTTACGGCCATACATGCTAGTGACTTTAGCTAGCCTGACGATACTTTACAATATAAAGGAGGCGCAATGAACAAACTCAATATCATGTGGTTCAGGGATGATCTGCGGGTACAAGATAATACCGCTTTATACCAAGCAAGCCAATCACAACACCCCGTGGTTGCCCTGTATATTGTCACGCCAGCACAATGGCAAGAACACAATTTAGCCCCGATCCAGGCTGATTTTATTGCCCGCAGATTGGCTTGCTTACAGCAACAGCTGCAGGACTTGGCAGTCCCCTTAGTGATATTACAGGGGAATACGTTTTCTGACATCCCAGACTTGTTCCAGCATTTATTACAGCAGCTGCCGATTGCACAGGTCTATGCCAACAATCAGTACATTTATAATGAAAATCTGCGCGACAATGCGGTGCAACAGTTACTGAATACTCATGACGTATCGCTGACATGTTATGACGATAAGTGTATTTTACCACCAGGCAGCGTAACAACTAAAACCCAACAAATGTATAAGGTATATACCCCCTTCCGCAATGCTTGGTTACAGATTTATCTTCAACATCAATCCTCCTCATGCAATGTGGCTCCCTTACCGGTGCCGACTTTCGAACGGCAACACCAGTTAGCGCTCATTGCTGCAAGCTATGACGGTTTTGCTTCCCTCGTTACAAGTGAGGTAGCATTTAATTATCCGCGCATATCCAGTTCAGACTGGCCAGTAACCGATGCCGACATCGCACAGCAACTCAGTCAATTTTGTGAAGAGCGGGTGTTTGATTATGCTCGTCAACGTGATTATCCGGCATTACCCGCAACCAGCCGCTTATCTCCCTATCTTGCGATTGGCGCGCTTTCGGCGCGACAATGTTTGGCAGCGCTAGGTCTTAGCCTTAACTTTAAACAGGGCGCTTTCTGGGAAAATAAAGAATCGGGTGCATTTACCTGGTGGAATGAACTGGTTTGGCGTGAGTTTTACCAACACCTTAGTGCGGCTTATCCTCGACTCTCAAAAAATAAGCCGTTTCATCAGTGGGCAGAGAACTTACGCTGGTTGCATAATGCTTCACACTTGACTGCATGGCAGCAGGGACGAACCGGTTTTCCTATTGTAGATGCCGCAATGCGTCAACTTCTACATACAGGGTGGATGCATAACCGCTTACGCATGGTAGTCGCGAGTTTTTTAACCAAGGAATTGCAGCAAGACTGGCGCTTGGGTGAGTGTTGGTTTATGCAACATTTAATTGATGGTGAGTTCGCGGCCAATAACGGTGGCTGGCAATGGTCTGCATCAACGGGGGTTGATGCGCAGCCCTATTTCAGGATCTTTAATCCTACCGCACAGGGTAAACGTTTTGATGCCGATGGCGAGTTCATTCGGCAGTGGGTACCTGAGCTGGCAACGGTACCAAATAAATATATCCACCAGCCGGAGCTATGGTCAGGTAGCATTTCACTGGATTATCCAGCACCTATTATAGAACGGAAAATTACTCGACAACAAACGCTAACGCGCTTCAAGCAGGCCAAGTTGCAAGCCGAAGCGCTGCGGTAACTCATCGATAATACAGCATAAAGGCGACCAAAACTTTATTTATTGATTTCTACTACATGGTCGTATAAACGATGTCGGTTAGTCTGAAGCAATAACCTGAACTACCGCGCCAAGGACTGACACCACTTTTTTATGTGATGTCTTCCTTAACTGTTCTGGCACATGGCAAAAAATCGAAACAATGCCTTCCCACCTGTTTTTACCGATATCATATGCTTCTAAATCAGCATGAATAAACTCAATAGCAACGCCATTATCTTTAGCTAATTTCCGGGCTTTTTCCAGACCAACCAGAGACGCATCTACGGCGGTTACAGAGTAACCCCGTTTCGCTAAAAAAACGGCATTGCGGCCCTCCCCTTCGGCCAAACAGAGAACATTACCTTTTGGAATAAGTCTGACATTTTCCTGTCGAAATACAGTAGGATCTGTCTCATATATTATAGTGCTCTGTATTCTATTTCTCATCCCACATTAATTCTCTCCATTTAATTACCTTATTGATGCTGTAGAATTTAAACAAGCCCTTTTTATCGTCTGGGCAGTATTCAAACATTAATTGATCTCGAAGATGACAATATTGAGGTGTCATGTTCTCATTCCGAATTCAGGTTACTTATCAACACTAATATAAAGCGTAGGATCTCCATAATAAATCCTAGTTTACTGCATATCAGTGGTAAGCTTTAGCTTTAAATAAAGCTTTAAATTCATCGTCTACTAAGTATTATCATTGACAACGAAAACCAAGATAAACCCATTAAACAGCTGAAAATAAACAGCAAAAATAGACTTGAACTTGGCAGGTATCTCACTTTTTTTGACTTTCACCCAAAAAATGATTAGAGTACTAATCAATTACATCACCTAATGACTCTCCATAAAGGATGTTATTCATGTCAACTATGCTAGAGGTCCAAAACCTATACAAGGTATTTGGACCGTCTCCAAAAGAAGCCTTTCCTTTAATGGAACAAGGCCTAGATAAAGATAAAATATTTGAACAGACCGGGCTCACCGTAGGTGTTAAAGATGTTTCCTTAACCATTAATGAAGGGGAAATATTCGTTATTATGGGGTTGTCTGGCTCCGGGAAATCCACACTGGTCCGCCTCTTAAACCGCTTAATCGAACCCACCAGTGGTAAAGTGTTATTTAAGGGAAAAGATATTGCTCGCATCTCTACAGAAGATCTGCGTCAAGTTCGTCGCAAGCACATCTCTATGGTATTCCAAAACTTCGCCTTAATGCCGCATATGAGTGTGATTGATAATGCTGCATTTGGCTTAGAACTGAGCGGCATTTCCATCGGTGAACGTCATAAAGCGGCACGTGATGCCCTCGCTCGCGTAGGCCTTGAAACGCATTGTGAATCCTACCCAGATGAACTCTCCGGGGGTATGAAACAGCGAGTTGGCTTGGCGAGAGCGTTAGCCAATGATCCGGATATTCTACTTATGGATGAGGCCTTCTCAGCCCTTGACCCGCTGATTCGCTGCGAAATGCAAGATGAGCTGATTCGCCTACAAAATGACGATAAGCGCACCGTTGTGTTTATTTCTCATGATCTGGATGAGGCGATGCGAATCGGCGATCGTATTGCTATTATGCAAAACGGCGTCGTGGTCCAGGTCGGTACGCCAGATGATATTTTGCAGAACCCTGCTAATGACTATGTCAGCTCCTTTTTCAGTGGTGTCAATGTGGCGACGGTCTTTTCAGCTAAAGATATCGCCAAAAAAACACCGGCAGCCGTATTTAAGAAACATGATAATGACGGTCCAGCCGTAGCGATACAGTTACTTAACGATAATGAACGAGACTATGGGATTGTCGTTGATCGTGGCAACCGCTTCTCGGGTATTGTTTCAACCGACTCGTTACGTATCGCGAAGAAAAATCAAGGTACGCTCATCAGCGCACAGCTCGAAAACACGATAACCATCGAGCCCGATGTATCGGTCAGCGAATTAATTAGCCAAGTGGCCGCTGTACCTTATGCCGTGCCCGTTGTTGCTGCAGATGGCACTTACCACGGTGTGATCACCAAATCACGTTTATTACAGATTTTAGATAGGGAATAATCATGGCAATAGAAACAACAACTCAAGCCGCTGACCCTTGGGCCAGTGCAGCGCCTGCCGATCCATGGGCTACCGCCTCTTCTGCAACGTCAACCGCGAATGATTGGCTGAACGCCACCATTCAACCCGAGCCTTTTAATTGGTTACATCCCTTCCAGGAGGCTATCGTGCCTTTTGATCATTGGGTTGAGACTGCACTTAGCTGGCTGGTCGTTCATGGACGTCCGGTATTTCAGGCAATCCGCGTGCCTATTGATTTGATCCTCAGTTCATTTCAAAGCGCACTTGTCTCAACACCCGCCCCGATCATGTTATTTATTTTAGCCCTGATTGCCTGGCAACTAGCCGGGCCGCGCATGGGTATTACCTCTTTCTTCTCTTTGATTCTGATTGGGCTCGTCGGAGCTTGGTCACAAGCCATGGTGACATTCGCGCTGGTCATGACCTCGGTGTTTTTCTGTTTTTTGATCGGCTTACCCTTAGGGATCTGGTTGGCTCGAAGTCAATCAGCCGCAAAAATCATCCGGCCGATCCTTGATGCGATGCAAACCACACCGGCTTTTGTCTATTTAGTGCCCATTGTAATGCTCTTTGGTATAGGTAACGTTCCAGGTGTTGTGGTGACTATTATTTTCGCTTTACCGCCCATTGTCCGTTTGACTATTTTAGGGATCCAGCAAGTTCCGGAAGAGCTGATCGAAGCAGGACACGCTTTTGGCGCCAGCCCGAAACAGATGCTTTATCGGATTCAACTCCCCTTAGCCATGCCAACCATTATGGCCGGCGTCAACCAAACCCTGATGTTGTCACTGTCAATGGTCGTAATAGCCTCTATGATTGCCGTTGGTGGTCTGGGACAAATGGTGTTACGTGGCATTGGACGACTGGATATGGGACTGGCTGCCGTCGGTGGTCTCGGCATTGTTATTCTTGCCATATTACTTGATCGTATTACCCAGACCCTCGGTAAAAACAACCGCGATAAAAAAACGCGCTGGTATCAAACGGGTCCCGTTTCATTGATTTATTTATTTATACAAAAAATTACGCACAATAAAAACAGCAAACTAGGAGAACAAAAATGAAGTATATGCGAAAGACAATACTCACCACGGTAATGGCTGTTTCGGCAACCCTCTCATCCGCTGCCTGGGCTGAAAAGCTGCCTGGTGAAGGTATTACCGTTCAGCCGCTTCAATCCACCATTGCGGAAGAAACGTTTCAGACCTTAATTGTCAACAAGGCGATGCAGGCGCTCGGTTATACAGTCCAAACCACAAAAGAGGTTTCCTATAACGTGGCTTTCACTGCGATTGCAGCAGGCGACGCGACTTATTTAGCTAACAACTGGAGTCCATTGCACAGTGATAAATTCGCAGCCGCAGGGGGAAACGATAAATTTTACCGCAAAGGTGAATATGTTACGGGTGCGGGACAAGGTTATCTGATTGATAAAAAAACTGCCGACAAATATAACATTAGCAATATCGCCCAACTCAAAGATCCGGAAATTGCTAAACTCTTTGATGCCAATGGCGATGGCACTGCAGACTTAACCGGGTGTAACCCTGGGTGGGGTTGTGAAGGGGTAATTGAACACCAACTTGATGCTTTTGGCTTGCGTCAAACGGTGAGCCATAACCAAGGTAACTATGCGGCCATTATCGCAGATACTATCACCCGTTATAATAAAGGTGATTCCATCTTTTACTATACTTGGGTCCCTTACTGGGTGAGTGGTGTAATGGTTCCCGGCACGGATGTAGTGTGGTTAGAAGTCCCGCACTCGGCACTTCCCGGCGATAGAAAGAATGTTGATACCACGCTGTCGAATGGAAAAAATTACGGCTTCCAAATGAACACAATGCGCATCGTCGCCAACAAAAAATTTGCTGATGCAAACCCTGCAGCGGCTAAACTGTTTGAGCTGATGAAACTCAGTATCAATGATATCAGTGCTGAAAATGTGATGATGACAAAAGGGGCGAATAAGCCAAAAGACATTGATGCCCATGCCAATGGTTGGATTAAAGCCCATCAGCAACAGTTTGACGCTTGGATTGAAACCGCCAAGAAAGCTGCAATCGAGTAAAAAACGAAGTAGCAGAATAATCATCTGATACAAATCAATAAAACAATAAATAGTCAGAGAAAGTAAAAATACAGAGGCTACTCGCTAGCCTCTGTATTCCAAGAAGAGGTGAATCCTATGGACACAAGTGATCAAGTATTGGTGGCTATTCGACAAATTATTCGTGCCATCGATCTTCATTCCAAAAAAATGAGTAAAGATTTTGGCCTGACCAGTCCACAATTGCTCTTAATGCATACGATTAAAAGCGATGATAATGTCACCATTCGTCGATTATCGGAAAAGACCAATATGAGCCAGGCAACAGCAACAACTATTCTCGATCGCCTAGAAGCGCGCGAACTGGTGGTGCGTATACGTAATCAACAGGATAAGCGTAAAGTACACGCCCTGCTCACCGAATCTGGTAATAAAATGTTAGAGGGAGCGCCCGGTATATTACAACCCGGCTTTCGGGAACAATTTCAGTCATTGCCCTCTTGGGAACAAAATCTTATTTTGTCTTCATTACAACGCTTATCAAGCATGATGAACGGCCCGTACTAGAGACCTAACTTTTGCTAACTTAAGATCTGGACACCCAGACTATGTTTTTACTTTTACAAAAACTCATTCATAATAATGAGCACCCCAATCCCTTCTATATATTGCTTTATAATACCTCAAGAATAATCGTGCGTTCACCCGTATTGCTTGACTTGTTAAAGGTCCACTCTTATAAAGTAAAACCAAGCACTCAGCTGAACTGGTACTATGGGGAATTATCAGCAACATAACTCTGCTGCACTTTATTGTTACAGCTTTTTTTAAGCTATTTTTTTGAGTAATAGAAAGGAATTTATTATGTTAAAAAAACTCTGGTTTCAGGTTTTGCTGGGCATGGTATTGGGTGTCATGTTTGGCTTACTGCTATCACCCTCTGCGTTTGCCTTGGTGCCAGCAGCGTTTGCCTATGCTTTCGCCCCTTGGGTTGCGTTGGCCGGTAATATATTTTTAGCCCTGATCAAGATGGTGGTGATCCCACTGATCATGAGTTCTATCATTTTAGGGATCACCAGTGCCAACGACATTGCCACACTCAAAAGTTTGGGGCTGAAAATTGCGCCCTACTTTGTTTGCACGACTACCATCGCCGTGACTATTGGCATCGGTATTACCTACTTAATTCAACCCGGTTTGTATGTGTCTGCTGACGTCATAAATTCAATCACGGATACCGCAAGCGCAATGCCTGCGATATCGCCGTTTGAAAATACGTCAGTGCCTGAGATGGTGGTGGCATTAATCCCGGTGAATACCGTACAGGCAAAACTCGATGGCGATGTTTTATCCTTTGTGATCTTGTCTATCTTTATTGGTGTGGCGCTAATGAATATTAATAAAGACGATGCCAAACCCCTGATTGATTTGGCGCGATCTTTTCAGGCTTTCTCCATGAAGGTCGTCGATTGGGCGATGAAACTAGCCCCTTATGCAGTATTTGGATTGCTGTGTAATATCACCATTAAGATAGGGTTTGATGCGATCACCTCAATGTCTATGTATATGCTGACAGTGATTTTAGGACTGCTTATACTACTCAGTTTTTACTTGCTGGTTGTCTATCTCAGTTCAAATATGAACCCACTTACATTTTTAAATCATGTTCGCGAAGTCCAGCTAATGGCGTTTTCAACATCCAGTTCCGCCGCAGTGATGCCCCTGTCGATTAAAGTCGCTGAAGACAAACTCTTAATCCCAACCCCTATTTCAAAATTTGTGATCCCGTTAGGCGCCACCGTCAACATGGATGGTACCGCGCTGTATCAGGTCTGCGCGGCGATATTTCTTACCCAACTGTTTGGCATTGATTTAACCTTAACGGAAGTGATCATTCTGGCGCTGACGACGGTTGGAGCATCAATCGGCGCGCCCAGTACACCCGGTGTGGGTATTGTTATTTTAGCCACCATTTTGCAGGGGAT
>JBLHPA010000091.1:0-11248 GCA_047628235.1 Moritella sp. | reverse complement strand
GTTATTATTGTAGCCGGATAGCATTTTATAAACCGCTTTACCTGGGATGCCCACTTCAGCTACCCATGCATGCCATTTAACGCCGCCGCCAAGTCCAGCGAGTGACTGTTTCGCACGATAAAACTTCATCGGGTCACTGATCACATACTCAGCAACTTCAGGATTATTCAGGTCTTCGGCAAAGTAGTCTTTAATGGTTTGTTGATAGTGCTGTGGAGCAGGGCCAAATTCAGTATTTGCATCTAACGTGGGGATATCACCAGCGCAACCCGTTGCCAAGATGGGCACGGCGATAGCCAGTAATATTTTTAGCATTTTTTGACGAATGACTTTCATACTTACTCCAGAGTTTTACTTTTGATTTGCTTGATTTGCTTGATTTGCTTGATTTAATAGCATTAAACCGATAACTAATTGTGATTCACCATACACGAATGTTATGAGTTTTCAAATGTTATATGTGATCTCGCTTATGCTGCGAGTTAATGGAGAGGAACAGCTACTTTTAAGCCAATGCAGCCAACACTGCTCAAGTTCTAAAGGGTGATGGTGAGGTCGCTTTGATGATGCAATTTATCCTTGTAAATCAATGATAAGAACGTTAAGAATTCGTGCATGTAAATCTATTCCACAGTAGTATGGATCTGTATCGTTATGGAACCTTGTTTTTCTTCGTAATACATTGATAGTTAGCTATTTATTTACTTTAAAAGTAACTAGCCACTTTTGCGGTTGTAACGACATATACTAATGGACAACAAAGGAATAACACATGGATGTACTACCGAGTGCGAAAAATTTAGCTATACATATGGTTGAAAAACAAATGCCTGTCGATCAACTAATTATGGTTATGTATAACTCCCCCACCGAAAATACTTACAGCCACTTTAAAATGGTTAATTCTCATATTAAAAATGGAATTGTACAAGTAGGCCAAGTTGTCTTACTGTCTCCGGAAAACACACAAGAATGTACAATTGAAGAAGCTGAATTTTTAGAAGTAGCCAAGGCGGTTGACATAACGTTATTAAAATTGAGTAATTCAGAAAAACAGTTGCTCGTAAATAGGTATGAATTTTTATCTAATGTGGCCAGTTATAATGGCTTACTTTTAGGGGTAAGCAATACCGCTTGGAATGCACATATTAGCCAAGTAAAGTCTATCTTGAATGATCTAGAGCGTACCTATGTTACTAGCTATAAAACAGCAGGTAATTTAAACAACAGCAGTTTTTTTGCGCAGCGTAAAATACTATTTACCCGTTTAGATGCGGCACTGAGTCGCTTTGCACAACCTGCACCGTTGGTGATGATGATCATTGTAGTAAAGTTAAGTATACACAAACGGGTAAGGCTGCGGGTAGTATCTTAGGAGGTAGTTTAGGTGGGTACGCGGCCTATGCTAGCTGTAATATATTATTTGGATTAGAAAGTGCTGGAACTAGTTTATTTTGGTGTTCTTTAGTCGTGGGAGCAGGGACTGGGTACTATGGTGGTAAAGGCCTTGGTACATTAGGTGAAGCTGGTGGAGAAGAAATTTATAAATTAGGCAATAGTAAATGATGTTTTTAGATAATATGACGCATGCACAAATATTACTATTAATCATATTTCCATTTGGTTGTTTGATTGGCGTTATCTGGTGGGCTTCGATTGTTTATTTAAAGCATAAGTGGCTTTCTTTTGTTGAAGAAATTATAGATGAAAATCATTACTCATTTTCTTCTAATATTTTTTCTGCTGGGCTCGGTATTTCACGTTACGCACTTATTTTTCAATTTGACTGGCAAGCGAAGCGTTGCAATAAATTAAAGCAAAGAGATCTTGTGCCTAAAAAAATTCAAAAGCTATTTATTATCAGCCACTCTCTTTGGTTGATTGCAAGCATCATCGTTTTTGGTTGCTTAATTGCTTATGACTGAAATTGAATTGGGTGTAGATCTTTTGAATCGACGAAAGATCCTTTTATTTCAGCGGGTTGTTTTATTTAACAGAGGAAAGAAGAGCCTTTTTGTGCGAGTTATGTAGTTACTACGCAGCACAAACAACACCAAAAAGGCCTTCTATGAATGTAGCTTACTTGAATTCCCCTGATTTTTTATTCTTTTCTGATGCCAGTAAGCAGCTTGAACACATGATTGAGCACCTACAATCGGATAATTGTCGCGATAATGAGCATGGTGATATTGAACAGTATATTCAAAAGAATGATTTGAAGTTTTACGCTGCGTGTTTCAAGGTTATCTCGATCTAAAAACGAAAAATGAAAAATCACTTTCTGACGTTTATAGCGATGACGGCATCCATCTTACCCACACCAAACACGGCACCAAACGAAAACTAACAACACTCTTTGGCGATGTTATCGTAAAACGGAAAAGCTACAGTCAACGTTTACAAAAAAGTGTTTTCCCATTAGATGAACAGCTAAATTTACCTTCAGATCAATACGCTGATGGCATACGTCATCGCGTGGCGATTGAAGCAAGAAAATCGTCCTACGATGAGGCTATTGAATCAATTATGAAAATTGAAAATGAGGAAAATAATGTTCAGCACCTCAACGTTGCAGAGCGTAATAAGCGCGTGTGGGCCAGTATTGAAAATACGGCAGAAGCAGTCATTGAAGCAGGGTTCCTAGAAGCGTTACAGCGCGACCCTACCCAACAACGGCACTGGGTCGTGTTGATTGACGGGCTCCCTCATCAGATAAAATTAATCAATCGCGTCATGAAAAAACATAACATCAAAGCCACTATCGTGATGGACTTTATCCATGTACTTGAATACGTATGGAAAGCGGCGTGGTGCTTTTATGAAAAAGGCGATGAGCACGTTGAAGCATGGGCAGAGAAATATGCGCTAAAGATACTTCATGGGCACGGTAATCAAGTGGCAAAAGGAATGCGTATAAGTGCCACAAAGCAGGGCTTAATCAAGCGTGATAATATTGATAAATGTGCAAATTACTTACTCAAAAATAAGCATCGTTTACAATATGGAGACGCGTTAAAAAAAGGCTATCCTATCGCGAGCGGTGTCATTGAAGGTGCTTGCAGACATCTTATAAATGATAGATTAGATATTACAGGCGCCCGTTGGAGTTTAAAGGGTGCAGAAGCAATATTGAGATTACGGTCATTAAAATCAAGTGGCGATTTTAATGACTATTGGGTCTTCCACAAAAAGCAATCGAGCAAAAGCGTCTATTCAGAGGAACTACACCCAAAATAAATACATATATAAATCAGTATTACAGGTATATTTCACCCCGTTAACAATATTGACAATGATTCTCATTTGCATTACCATGCGTTTCCTTCGAACACTTTATAAATCTGTTGTTACAGGAAGTTACTTTCTATGCTTAAAGCAACACGCTTGAGTTTCAACGTTGGCGAACGCGATCTTCTATCTGATTTAACGATGGAATTTGAACAAGGTAAAATATATGCCTTGGTCGGACATAACGGATCTGGAAAATCGACTTTACTTAAACTACTTGCGAATCAGCAAATAGCGACCGATGGTCTTGTTACATTAGATCAAAAACCCCTTGTTAAATGGTCCAATAAAGCGTTTGCTCGTCAAATTGCTTATCTACCACAGCATCTTCCTGCTACTGATATGCTTAGTGGTCGCGACCTGGTTAGTTTTGGTCGTTATCCTTGGCATGGTTTATTAGGGCGTTTATCAAATACCGATGAAGAGTGTATTGAAAAAGCGATGGCGCTGACCGATACACAGATCTACCGAGACCGTTTAGTCGATACGCTATCAGGAGGTGAGCGACAACGCGTATGGCTTGCAATGCTATTAGCTCAAAAAACCCGCTATTTGTTACTCGATGAACCTTTATCCGCACTCGATATCGCGCATCAAATTGAAGTATTAACCTTGATCCGCCAGTTAAGCCAAGAACTGAACCTCGGTGTCATTATAGTGTTACATGATATAAATATGGCCGCTCGTTTTTGCGATCATATTGTTGCGCTTCATTCAGGCAAACTGCTTAAACACGGAACGGTTGATGAGCTGTTAAACGCTGAGACCCTAGAGCGAATCTACGGTATTCCAATGGAGGTCATGCAACATACAGTGGGTTATCCCGTTGCTATGCCTTGCGCTAAGGTTTGTAACTAATGAGATCCTTGTTGTTAATACTGGCGTTAATAAATAGCGCGGCTTGTTATTCTGCTAATCGCATTGTTGCTATTGATTGGACTCATGCAGAAACCTTGCTTGCTTTAGGTGTCATTCCGCTTGGTATCGCGCAGAAACAAGATTATAGCGCTTGGGTTAAAGAGCCTAAAATTCCAAATGCCGTACTCGATCTTGGACTGCGAACTCAACCTAATTTAGAACTGCTTGCAGAGTTAGCACCTTCTCAAATATTCATTTCGCCAATGTTTCGCGTACTGACCCCGCAATTACAGATGATCACGAAGGTAACAGAGATCGGTTTATATAAGAAAGGTGATGTAAATTGGCAAGCGCTGGAGACGATGACGCGAGAACTCGCGTTACATGCTGGCGTTGAAAAAGAAGCGGAACGTTTTATTCTTCAAAAACGTAATGAGATATTAAAACTAAAACAACAGATCCCGAGTGATTCGCCACCTGTTCTCATGGTGCAGTTTATGGATGCGAATCACTTGCGGGTGTTTGGTGATAATAGTTTGTATAAAACAGCGATAAATGAGCTAGGGATTGAAAGTGCTTGGCAAGGAATAACCAATCAATGGGGCTTTTCTTTAGTTGGTATTGATGATCTTGTGGGTATTAACGCTCAAATTGTGGTCATTGAACCACTTCCTATTGGTACTGAATCTGCGCTTGAACAGAATCAACTTTGGCAGTTTATGGTTAAGCAATCAAACTACCCTGTATTAAGAATGCCTGCGGTATGGAGTTTTGGTGCATTACCGTCGGCTACGCGTTTTGCACGCTTGTTTGTTCGTCGTTTATCTGCTCATTCCATCGCTAAAAATAGGGCCGAATAAGATGACTATTACGCCGATTCGGTTAACCACAAGTTTACTCTGTGTTGTTCTATGCTTGTCTGCTTTGCAGTTAATGAGTGCTGGTCCTTGGCGCGAGAGTATTGAAAGTCTGTGGCATTTTAACCCACATTCTATACAAAGTGTACTGTTGCACTTTAGCTGGTGGCCCAGACTTATAACCACATTATTAGCCGGTGCAGGTTTAGCTGTTGCCGGTGTGCTCATGCAACAGGTTTTACGAAATCCGTTAGCTTCTCCAGCAACATTGGGTGTCGCAAGTGGGGCAAATCTAGCGTTATTACTGGCTACGCTGTTCGCACCGCAATTACTATTGTGGTCACCATCGGCGGTCGCTACATTAGGTGGGGTGTTCACCATGCTGGTGGTATTTGTGCTGGCTTGGCGCCGTGCCTTATCGCCATCAATCGTGATCGTGTCTGGTTTAGTGGTTAATTTATATTGTGGTTCTTTCGCGACCGTATTGTTATTAATGAACCAAGAAGAGCTGAAAGGATTGATGATCTGGGGCGCAGGTTCACTTGTTCAAAGCAGCTGGGATGATGCGATCTTCCTCGCGCCTCGATTATTTGCGGCAACGATTATTGCATTCTGTTTTGTACGTCCACTCAGTTTACTGGCGTTATCTGACGAGAGTGCACGTAGTTTAGGGATGTCATTAGCTAAATTACGAATCATCACATTAACACTCGCCGTGCTGTTAACTGCTTGGGTAGTAAGCACGGTCGGTGTTATCGGATTTATTGGGTTAGCAGCGCCTGCATTCGTGCGTTTGCTTGGGGTAAGAAGCTTCGCTCACCGTATTCTCTTCTCTGCGGTACTCGGTGGGTTGTTATTAAGTGTCACGGATCTACTGCTGCAACAATTACCTGGCATTCTACCCATGCTTATCCCAACGGGTGCTGCGACGGCGATTCTAGGTGCCCCGTTATTATTGTGGCTTTTACCTCGATTACAATTTAAATCCCAATCTCAGACCCGATCATTATTATCAAATAATACGACCCGAGTCAGTTACTTGTCGGTTAAAAAGTTAATGGGATTAATTTTATTTTCACTTTTATTACTGTCTGTTTTTAGCTTGCTTGGGCAACAAATTAACGGGTGGAATTGGTTAACGGATACCGGCACTTGGAGTTTGTTAGCGTGGCGCACTCCAAGGTTGATTGGGGCTGCCGCAGGTGGACTTATGCTTGCCGTCGCAGGAACCGTTATTCAGCGTTTAAGTGGTAATCCGATGGCAAGCCCCGAAATTATGGGCGTTAGCTCAGGCGCGGCATTGGGTCTTATTGTCGCTATTTTCTCTGGATTGGGTGCAACTAAATTTGGGCTTTATTTCGGTGGTTTAGTCGGTGCAATGTTGACCTTAGGTTTGTTAATTTTACTGAACCGTCGCAGCGGGTTTCAACCCGAACGTTTATTACTGACAGGTGTGGCGATCACCGCACTAATGAATGGTGTGCAAAGCTTCATTCTGGCTGGCGGCGACCCCCGAAGCTATCAGGTACTTGCTTGGTTATCTGGATCAACCTATTACATGGATGCAGATTCTTTAGTCATGATTGTTGTCTCTGCTGTCGTTCTAACGTTTGCGGCACTGAGTTGCAGCCGATGGCTGGATGTTTTACCGCTCGGCGGTGAGCAATCCGCAGCTTTAGGTATTAATGTTAATCGTGCTCGGTTGATATTACTAACACTGGTTGCAGTGCTGACGGTGGTCGCGACATTGGTTGTTGGACCATTAAGTTTTGTTGGTTTAATGGCGCCACATATTGCACGTTTGCTTGGGTTTAATAATGCACGTTCTCATATTTTGACTGCCGGTATGTTTGGCATGATCTTGATGTTGTTAGCAGATTGGCTTGGTCGCCAATTACTCTACCCACAAGAGATACCGGCGGGTTTAATGGCGTCTATCATCGGTGGTTTATACCTTATGTGGGGACTGCGTCGATTATGAAGTTACTCATGATGTTAGGTGCTAAACAGGGGGGGGTATTAGCGGCAGTCATGCTGCTGAGCTTATGTAGTGCAGGGCTGAGTGTTGGGGTGATTGTGTTTATTCAACATAACATGTTAAACCCTGACGGTGAGTTGGTTACGCTACTTGTTCAATTCGGTATGTTACTTATTTGCCTGTTATTGATTTCAACAGCCGCGCAAGTATTATTGCATATTTTAGGGCATCGTTTTGTCTATCAAAAACGATGTGAATTGGTTCAGCAATTATTAAACACGGATATTGAACAACTTGAAAAAATTGGAGGGGCATCAATTTTAGCGTCTTTAAGTACCGATATTCGAAATGTTACCATCGCATTCGTTCATTTACCCGAGTTAGTTTACGGTGCTGTGCTTGCTATTTTTGCAATGATTTATTTAGGGTTTCTTTCAACATCATTATTCGTGGTTACTTTAGTTATGCTATTTATGACCGCGCTAATTGGTTATTGGCTGGTGAATAAAATTAGCCATTATGTACAACAAGTGCGTGAATATGATGATGCATTATTTACTGATTACCAAGCGATGATTGATGGACGAAAAGAACTGGCACTAAACCCAAAACGTGCCCAGCGTTTTTTCCATGAAGAATTTGACGTACACGCCAAAGGCTATCGTCAACACGTTACGAAAGCGGATATACACAACGGTTTCGCAGGGAACTTAGCAAATACCGTCATACTTGCTTTAATCGGTTTAAATTATTATCTCGCTGTCGGCTTGCACTGGGCAACCTTAGAAGTAGCGTCGACTTTTGCGCTCGTTATCTTGTTTATGCGTTCGCCTTTAATGTCTGCTGTTGCCGCTTTACCAGCACTCATTGCGGCAAATGTATCAATGCATAAGTTAGCGCAATTGCAGCTTAATACTGATCATGTCACGTTTGAAACACGTCATACCTATCGCGGTTTTAAAAAGCTTGAATTCAATGACGTTGAATATACTTACCAATCTTTAACGGATGAGCCTGCTTTTTCTGTTGGACCATTAAATATCACCATCGAACAAGGTCAACTGATATTTATTATTGGTGGGAATGGGAGTGGAAAATCTACCTTCGCACGCCTGCTGACCGGATTATATCGCCCACAAAAAGGTGACGTGACGATTGATGACCAGCCTGTAAGTATGGCGTATTGGCATGAATACAGAACCCTCTTTTCAGCCGTATTCAGTGATTTCCATCTCTTTCATCAGTTACTTGATGGCGACGGAGATAATGTTGATTCTCAGCGTGTTGAATACTGGATGCAGATGTTAGAAATGCAGCATAAGGTTAGCCATGAAGGCGGTAAACTAAGTAATGTGTGTTACTCCCAGGGGCAGCGTAAACGCTTAGCTTTATTGATGGCAGTGCTTGAGCTGCGAGATTGTTTATTGCTCGATGAGTGGGCGGCGGATCAAGATCCTCGTTTCAGGCATTTTTTCTATCAAAATATCATACCGTTCTTAAAGCAGAGCGGTATGACGATTATTGCAATCACACATGATGATCGTTATTTCAATGTTGCTGATCGGGTAATCAAAATGGATAACGGTCAGTTTATTGAATTAGAAGATCGAGAGTTAGAGCAAGCTCAACGTATTGTTGAGCAAGTCATTAGTTAGAGATATTTTAATTTATGTTGGTAGTTGTTATCAATATTGTAATCAGGGAAGTAGGAGTGTTTATGTTATTGAAAAAACGGCAAATTGACGTATTTGTTAGCCAGAAGTTTATTCGAAAGTCTTTGGCTGTAGCGGTCATGATGGGGTTGATGGTAAATTCGGTATCAGCAAATACGAATGAAAATGCAGTAGAAGTAATGGTTGTTACAGCAGAGTTTAATAATCCAATAGGACCCGATTTTGGTTATGTTGGTGAAAACAGCATGACAGCCACTAAAACAGATATGCCTATAAGCAAAACACCAAGAGCCGTATCGGTTGTAACAAGAGAACAAATGGATGACAGAGCGTCTGTCAGTGTGGCTGATGCTTTGCAATACACCCCAAGCATTCAGGCTAATTTTTATGGTGAAGATAACAAACAAGATTGGTTTGTTATTCGCGGTTTTAATCAGGCTAATGATGGTTTGTACCAAGATGGGACAAGAGTCGACTCTGCCGGATTTTATAGTTATCAAGTTGACCCATTCGGATTAGAACGTGTTGAGATATTACGCGGTCCGGCATCGGTACTCTACGGACAAAATCCACCCGGTGGTGTGATCAATGCCATTAGTAAACGACCTCAACATGGAGATAGTTTCGGCTTCGTATCTGTAGACTACGGTAGCAATGATCGTAAGCAACTCAGTCTTGATCTTGGCAGTGACATTACCGATGATGTCGCTTGGCGTTTAGTGGCTTTAGGGCGTCAAAATGGCACTGATGTTGATAATATTGAAGCCGAACGTATCTATGTAGCACCCTCGTTGAGTATCAACTTTAGTGACAATACTAACTTAACCGTGCTTGGGAGTTATCAGAAAGACGATTCTGACCCTTACCTGCAGTTTTTACCTATGGAAGGATCATTAACTGAAAACGAGAATGGTTTTATTAGTGATGATGTTGCTATTGGTAATCCGGATTATGAAAAGTTTGAGCGTACTCAAGCTGCATTAGGTTATGAGTTAAGTCATAAGTTTAATGAATCAGTTCAGTTTGCTCAATCTGTGCGTTATAGCCAATTAGATATTGATTTAAAACAGATGTATGCACTGGGTTATGCTCAAGACTTTGGTCTGGAAGCAACTCGAACCAATATCGTACGAGGTTTATCAAGTGAAGAGGGTAAATCGAAAAGTTTTTCTGCGGATAATCGTTTAATTTATAAGTTTAATACGGGTAAATTAGCGCACACATTGCTATCTGGTATTGATTATCGCTGGCTTGATATAAAAGGGCAAAGCTTTGGTGGTAGCGTTATTGTCGGTGACGGGAATAATATGATGCCAATGAGTGCTACAACCTCAATACCTAGCCCTTTGTTTAACCCGTATGATCCGAGTTATACAGACAATGTTGTGTTATTAGACGGGACAACTTTCCAGCCTGTAACCGATGCAGATCGTGAAACGACAACACGTGAAAAACATCAACTGGGTGGCTATTTACAAGAACAGATGTTGATTAATGACGCCGTCGCTATCACATTAGGGGTTCGTTTTGATGATACGAAATCAACCTTTGAAAATAAATCGACAAACAAAAAACAGGTTGTTAGTAATCAAGAGTGGACAAAAAGTGCGGGTGTCGCATATATCTTTGACAATGGGTTAACGCCCTATGCCAATTATGCTGAACACTTCCAGCCGATTCTTAAGTTGGACAAAAATGGAAATTCAGCAACGCCTGAGCGTGGAGGGCAATTTGAAGTCGGTTTGAAATATCTGCCACAATCTTTCGATGGTTCATTTAATGCGGCGTTGTTCCAAATCAATAAAGAAAACATGGCTACCACGGATGCTGCCGGCGATCTGCTTCAACTTGGTGAAGTCGAAAATAAAGGTATTGAGTTAGAAGCGGTTGCGAATGTGACGTCTGGACTGAGTTTAGTCGCGAATGTAACCTTCATGGATTCTGAAATTGTTGAAGATAAGGATGCTTCGAAGGTGGGGAATAGTCCGATGCAGGTCGCGAATACGCTTGCATCTGTTTGGGCTAATTATCGCTTTTGGGGGAACACGCTAGACGGTTTGGCTGTTGGTGTTGGTGGCCGTTATGTTGGCGACACTTATGCTGATGATAAAGAAACGACAAAAGTGCCTGATTTTGCATTAATGGATGCAACCGTGAGTTACACCATTAACAATATGAAAATACAAGTTGCAGCAAAAAATCTCATGGATAAAGAGTATGTGTCCACTTGTGGTTATGGTAACTGTTTCTACGGTAACCGCAGAAATGTGATTGCTAGCCTTAGCTATGCTTGGTAATGCTACTTTTGAGTTCCCGCAGCCTATGGGCTGTGGGTAATGCTCACCTATCACATAGGCACCATGTGCTGACTCTGTTCTAGAATCGATGATAGGTTCATTTACCTGGTCGATTTATATCGACGTATGTCAATAATTTCAAATGTTTATTGTAAAGTGTGGGTTTATTCATGGATTTGAAATATTACCTCTCTATAGGTGCTATTTGTATTTAATTATGAGCCAGATTGTGTGATCTTAGATCTACCTCGTTAGTGCAGTAAATATGAAAGTGCAGGTATAGGGCATGTCAAAAAA
>JBLHPA010000090.1:0-11357 GCA_047628235.1 Moritella sp. | reverse complement strand
GCATTAACATTACCGGAAATTATTGAAGAGATGTTACTGGCGACAAGCAGTGAACGACAAGGACGCATGATTGACCACGATTCTTCCGCTTCAATGGAGCAAAAGAAACGTCAAGGTTACTTCTAGGCAGGAGCAAGATAGATGAATACTCAAATAGCAAATGAATTAGCACAAACAGATATCGAAACTTACTTACAGCAACAACAGCATAAAAGCCTATTACGCTTTCTAACTTGTGGTAGTGTTGATGATGGTAAAAGTAGCCTTATTGGCCGATTATTGCATGATTCTCACCAGATCTATGAAGATCAGCTCGCAGCTTTACACGTAGACAGCCAAAAGTCGGGTACGACAGGTGAAGCCATTGACTTGGCGTTATTGGTTGATGGTCTTGCTGCAGAGCGTGAGCAGGGCATTACTATTGATGTCGCTTATCGTTACTTCTCAACCTCCACGCGTAAATTTATTATTGCCGACACGCCCGGGCATGAAGAGTATACCCGTAATATGGCGACGGGGGCTTCAACTTGCGACCTCGCTGTGATCTTAATTGATGCTCGAAAAGGGGTGCTGACTCAGACCAAGCGACACTCTTACATTGCCTCATTATTAGGTATCAAGCATTTTGTCGTTGCGATTAATAAAATGGATCTAGTTGATTTCTCTAAGCAACGTTTTGAAGAGATCAAAGCTGAGTACTTGAGTTTTTCCGAGAAACTGAATAATATTACCATCGAGTTTGCACCGCTATCAGCCTTACTTGGTGACAACGTGGTTGAACGCTCAGCCCTGACCCCTTGGTATTCTGGCCCCACACTATTGGAATATCTGGAAGCGGCGGATACTACGGACGATTCACTGGATAAACCTTTCCGGTTACCGGTACAGTATGTCAATCGTCCTAATTTAGACTTCCGCGGTTTTGCGGGTACGATAGCCTCGGGTTTGATTGAGGTGGGTGATACTGTTGTAGCGCTGCCTTCAGGCAAGTCTAGCAAGGTAAAATCAATAGTTACATTTGATGGTGAGCTGCAATCTGCGCATCAGGATCAAGCTATTACATTAACACTTACTGATGAGATTGATGTGAGCCGCGGTGATATTCTGGTGGCTGCAGGTGGACAACCGAAATTATCGGATTCACTGTTAGCAAATGTCGTCTGGATGTCAGATCAGCCGCTAGAGACGGGTCGCCTATATGATATTAAATTAGCCAGTAAAAAGACCACTGGCCAGTTTAGCCTGATCCGCTATAAAGTGGATGTTAATACGCTTGCCGAATCTGAGGCTGAAGTACTTGAGCTAAATGAGATCGGCTTATGTGAACTTGTACTGACAGAGACGGTACCTGCTGATAAATATAAATTTGTTGCAGATACGGGTAGTTTTATTGTTATTGATCGTTTAACCAATGTTACCGTTGGATCAGGTATGATTGATCAGGTTTTAAGCGCAACGGCACAATCAACGGAACATGAATTTAGTGCATTTGAGATAGAGCTTAATGCATTAGTGCGTAAACACTTCCCGCAATGGCAAGCCATCGACATTAGTCAGTTGTAGGGTAATAACAATGAATGTGATACAGGGTAGTATTTTAATCTCACTGGTTATTTTTATCGGGTTACTGATTTCTGGTAAGTTTAGCCCGGCAAGTTTATTTGGCGGGATGGTCATTTTAGCTTATTTAGCGGGCCTCATTGAGATGCCAGTGCTGATGGCCGGATTTACGAATCCTTCCCTGATCACATTAATTTTATTATTACTTATTTCTATCACTATTGAGAAAACACGGCTGATCAGTTGGATCGGTCGACAGCTTTCGACCGGAAATTTTACCTTGGTCATTGCTAAATTAGGCCTATCTACCGCTATTTTGTCATCATTTACCAACAATACTGCTGTCGTAGCGTCGTTAATTGGAGCGGTTAAGCGCAACAATACCCATGCACCAACCCGATTACTGATCCCTTTATCTTATGCCGCTATTTTTGGTGGCACGCTGACATTGATTGGCACTTCAACCAATCTTATTGTGAATAGTTTTGTAGTCGAAGCAGGCTTGCCGTCGTTAGGCTTTTTTGATTTCACGCTTATTGGTTTGGCGGGGTTATCCGCCGGCATGGTAGTGCTTATCGGCATGAGTCATCGATTACCCGATCATCGTCAGGATGATGTGGAAGAACTTGTCTATTTTCTTGAGGCGCATGTTAAGCCTGGCTCAAATTTAGTAGGGAAAAGCGTTTCCAAAAATCAATTAAGGGCGTTAAAGCAATTATACCTTGCTGAAATTCAACGTAATGGTGACGTTATTTGTCCCGTGTGCCCCAATGAAGTACTACAGGCTAACGACCAGCTATTATTTTGCGGTGATGTTGATTCTGTCGGTGTTTTGCAAGATATTAAAGGCTTAGAATTATTCGGCCAGGGTGAGTTAAACGGTCAACATCTGGTGGAGGTTATTGTCAGCCATTCATCACATCTGAACGGTCTGACATTAAAAGAAAGTAAGTTCAGAGAAAGTTTTGATTCGGTTGTCGTGGCGATTCGCCGTGGTCATGCCCCACTGCGAGGTGGTTTAGGTAATGTACGCCTACGTGCCGGAGATACCCTGCTACTTGCACCGGGTGCTGAGTTTAAGAACAACAAAGACTTGAATCGGGATTTTGTGGTAGTGAGTGGTTTAGATGCTGCGACTCGACTCAGTGATAAACGCAGTCTTGGGGTTTTATTAGGTTTTGTTACTACGATCGGCTTAGCACTGATAGGCGTTCTGCCCTTGTTGAAAGGCTTGGTTATTTTTGTTTTACTGTTATGTGCAAGTGGTACTTTATCACTGCAGGAGATCCGCCGCCGTTTACCCTTGGATCTTTGGGTTATTGTTGGTAGCGCCCTTTCGTTGTCTCATCTGCTACAGTCGAGTGGGGTTTCAGGTTTACTGGCTGATTCTTTATTAGTCACATTTAATGGCTGGGGAGTATTGGCTGCATTTATTGCAACCTATCTGGCTACGTTATTACTCAGTGAACTCATTACCAATAATGCTGCCGCAGCGCTGGCATTTCCAATCGCGTTTAGTCTGGCGCAGAGTTACGGTGTGAGTGAGTTACCCTTTATTATGGCTGTCATATTTGGTGCTAGCGCGAGTTTTATCTCCCCTTATGGCTATCAAACTAATTTAATGGTTTATAGTGCGGGAAATTATAAACTCTCAGATTATCTTAAACTTGGTGTGCCTACATCGATAGTTTATTCCACTGTGGTGTTATTTATGATCCCATATGTGTTTCCATTTTATCCGTAAGAGTTTAATTAACATGACAATAACGACAAATGAAAACAATATTTTAGTTGATGATGACCAGGTATTACCTGATGAAAATATAGTCTGGCATCAACATGCTGTGGATAAGCATGCACGCGCGGCAAATAAACAGCAACAACCCTGTGTACTTTGGTTTACCGGCTTAAGTGGTTCGGGTAAATCAACGGTAGCTGGCGCGTTGGAGTATGAATTACATAAAGCGGGTTATCATACCTACTTATTAGACGGAGACAATGTTCGCTTTGGTCTGTGTTGTGATCTGGGTTTTAGTGATGAAGACAGAAAAGAGAATATTCGTCGGGTAGGAGAGGTCGCCAAATTAATGGTTGATGCGGGTGTTATTATTTTAACTGCATTTATCTCTCCGCATAGTGAAGAACGTGAGCAGGTTAGAACCTTGCTTGGTGATAACGAATTTATCGAAGTACATGTTGATGCTGACCTTGCTATTTGCGAGCAACGTGATCCGAAAGGTTTATATAAAAAAGCGCGTGCCGGTGAGATCAAGCACTTTACCGGTATCGATTCGGTATATGAAGCCCCGGAATCCCCGGAGTTATACCTGGATAATGGTAATCAGCCCTTGTCGCAATCGGTAGACAAAATAATGGCCTTTTTATCTCAGCAAGGTTACATTAAATAATAGCTATACGGCGCTTGTGGTAGCAAATTAAGGAGTATTAACTCACACATGGATATATCAATCAATCACTTGATCAGTCAGGTTAATGACATCGCGATTGCAGCTGGCAAAGAGATATTAACTATTTATCAGCGGGATTTTACTATTTCCGTGAAAGAGGATAATTCGCCAGTGACAGAAGCAGATCTCGCTGCCCATGAGATCATTGTCACTTGTTTAGGTGCGCTTACTCCCGACATCCCCATCTTATCTGAAGAAGACGCGAATATCAGCTGGGATGAAAGAAAACACTGGCAGACGTTTTGGCTAGTGGATCCACTTGACGGTACCAAAGAGTTCATTAAGCGTAACGGTGAATTTACTGTTAATATCGCGTTAATTCATGAGAATACGCCTGTTTTTGGTGTCGTTTATGCCCCGGTTCTGGATAAATTATATTTCACCAATGCCGATGGTGCTTTTTTGCAGCATGCGGGAGATACGATTAAATTAAATGCACTACCGATACCGGACTCAGAACCCGTGAAAGTCGTTGGATCACGTTCTCATGCTAGCCCCGAAATGGGTCTGTATTTAAAACGTTTTTCGAGTACTGAAATTATCCCTGTCGGCAGCTCACTGAAGTTTTGTCTTATTGCGGAAGGCAGTGCCCATTGTTATCCTCGACTTGGCCCTACCTGCTGGTGGGATACGGCTGCGGGACATGCGGTAGCCACTGCGGCGGGGGCTAACGTGACTCAGTTAGATGGTTTACCATTACGCTATAATCATCAGGAGTCAGTACTCAATCCTTTCTTTATAGTGTCTAAAGAATAAGTTACGTTAAAAGTTGAATGCTTTATTTAGATGGTTTTTGAGCTCAGTAAAGTATTCATCTTTACCCTCATGTGGGATCAATTTAGCCAGTTCATCGCCGATATGCGTAAAGCGGTAATACTTAATTCGGCTTGATTGACTTTTTACTTTTGTAATTAACTTTTCGTCACCGTAGCTAATGGGTAAGTCTTTATCTAACGGCAAATTAACCATCTCTAATTCATTGTGATGGATCAAGCCCAGATCTGCCAAGGTCAAAAAGCTACTATACGGTAATTTATGACGACCCAAGTTAATGGATTTGAATTGAGGTTTGTTAAATAGCAGAAAACTTTTAGCCCTGTCCTGACAATGTAATAATATTTTTCGATTTGTGTCATACCCAACCTGAGAGCTCAAGTTACAGGCGACCTGAAACATTTGCGCTTCCCGTTGCGTCATCTGATTTAATGTACGTAAAGATTTCACTGAGAAACTACCGGTATGGCCCAGTTCTAACGCAAAAATTTTTCCCCAAAGCGTTTGCATATGCGGACTGGCAATGTCCTTCGCCATCGAAAGAAATGCACTAAGCCAATCGGGATCAACAAGTTCACTGGTTACATCCTCGCAGAAGTTATTTGCTCGCACGACGATACTTTCCAAGTTTTTCTGTTGCTTTATTTGCTCCTGTTTAATCCGATTTTTTGCCCTGTGCTCAAAAGTCGTGTGTTTATTTACCGTCAGCATGCCATCGATGTCTCTATCTTTGGCAACTTTTCTGAGCTGCTGGATGCTGTTCATAATCGACGATTCATTTATTATCGCCGAAGGATCCGTTTTGGTCACGGAAGCGAAATTGGATGACATGATATTTTCCTATCAGGACGTGAGACTCAGAGCTCAAATTGGTTTAGAGACTTTATTTATAACTAAAATCAGGCAAGAAGTAATGAATTATTTGGTTAATTTGTAATAAATAGCCAAAAAGAGATATATAAGGGGGGAGAGGGTAGTAACGGAGAGTAAACAGGTGTATTACTCTCCGATTAACGAACGCCAGTTGATTATAGCTGAGCGTTGATCATACCCATCACTGTTGTGATTTCGTCTTTGGTTAGGGCGCCGTCTTTAGCAAATAATACAGTACCTTCTTTGTCAATCAGGAAGATTGCAGAGCTTTCTTCTTCAAGATCCAGTTGGCTACGTGTGTCACCGCTTGCATCAATAACAAAGATTGCTGTTGGGAACTCTTCTTTGTTGTCTTTTAGCGAGCTGTTAACAAGTCCGCTAGTACCCCAGATTGCATCATCTGTATTTACAATTGTGGTGGTGGTGTATACTTCAGGTGAGAAGTTGGCAGCGGCGATCACTTCCATTAGTGGGTCATTCAGCTCTTTAGCTGAAGTACGGCCTGCCAGATGCTGTACAACCATAACGCGGCCTTTCAGCTCGTCAGAAGACCAGTTGCGATAAGTGAATTCGCCCTGCTCTATCATTACTTCACCTTTATCTGCAATGCTAATCTGTGGTAGGTGCTCACCTACCACAACGTTAGATGCAAACGAGATAAACGGAGTTAGAGAAAGTGCTACGATGGCGATGAATTTTTTCATTTGTAAATCATTCCTTGAGGAGGTTGAAATTGGTTAGAGCATATACTCTAACGACTACCTATTAGGGTATAAAATATGCCTAAAACAATAAAGGAAAAATTACTCAATTGTTGATCTCAGTAACCTTTATATGAAACTTGACCCTATTATTTGTTGTTTTTGTGATAACTGTAGGGGTAATACACCTAGACTACTTCAAAATATATGTCTCAGAGCATCCTCTGGAACTAGCTTGGGTGTAAAGCTAGTATAATGATTCGCTTGTCATTTCCGTATTGGAAGACAGCATTTTTTCTAATTTTGTCTTTGAACCGGAAATAACCGTATATTGATTACTGTTTATGGTTATTTTTTTTCCTTCAATACCACTTTCACTTTCTATCGTCAGCCATACCGGAGACACACTGCCGATGCTGTTGGATGGGTATAACATATATAATTGGTATTTAGGTGCTAGTTGACTGACTAAGGTCGCAAGTAGTAGAGCCTTTTCATCACTATCTGCTTCGTTAGACTGTAATACGCTGATCGGTGGAAAGAAACTACTGAGCTGCTCAGCACGATTTGGGATAGTGTATACCCAATTCTGCGCATTCTTAACTGCTGCGGTTAAAGATTGTTTATTGGCTAATTGAGTTGCTACATCTTTTAAATAGGCTCTGTACTCATAGAATAATTGGGAGTAATTTGGCCTGACACAGGGTAAGTCTGCGTCATCGGGATGAATGCAGGGGCTTATTTTTAAGTGATAAAAGGCATCATCTTGGTATTGGTTGTATGCTTGCCAAAAAAGAAGTGAGGTACTTGTATCCTCCTTATCTGTAAAAGCACTTTTTAAACTGGCTATTTTAGACTCATTTTTAGGTGTGTAATGGTTGATCCGCTGGATCGCAAATTCAAGCCTCGGGCTTAAATATGTATGGATAGCCTTGATCGGATAATTCAGGGAGAAGGAAACTTTATAACTGTCTAATAATGATTGCTGTACAGCGTTAGCGCTAAAAAATGAATGCAGTTGTAAATCTTTTCCTTGATTATCTTTCCATTGCCAGTCAACTGAAAATGAATTGTTTTTACCATGTGCTACATCATCGATAAATGAGAGGTTAGAGATAAATGTTTCGCTATCAGAGTTTGGTAGCGAAGCTGATGATAGCCTCGGAATAAAAATAATTATTAATGCAGCAAGGTATACTCTGAGGTTGTACTTTGGTGACAATAGGTGATATGTGCGCATTTAGTGACGCCCCCATCTATGGACAATTCACTAAGCTTGGTAGATGAGGCGATTGATATCAAAAAATCATAGCAATTAATTTTATCGTCAACCGCATTGTATGTGCTATTTACCCGCTCATAGACTATTTAGAGTTAGCGTCTAGTTAGAGTTAATGACTACCAGCCTTTTACAACTGAATCCTTAAATAGTTTTTGTGCTTTTTGATATACTTCTTGTGTCTGAAATGCTGCGATAAACTGCTGTACTTGTTCAGAGTCTTTATTTTCAATGCGAGATACAATTATGTTTACGTAAGGAGATTCTTTGTCTTCTACAAAAATGACATTTGATGTTGATGTCAGGTCTAGTTTTGCTGCAAAGGTGGTGTTGATAACGGCAAGAGTGACATCTTCCAAGCTACGCGCTAATAATGGGGCTTCTAATTTTATAATTTCGATACCGTATGGGTTAGCTGTAATATCGAGCTCTGTCGCATGAATGCCTACCCCTGATTTTAGTGTTATAATACCCTGTTTTTCAAGTAATAATAATGATCTTCCTAGGTTCGTAGGGTCATTGGGTACTGCAATTTTATTGCCTTCCTTAAGCTCATCAACCGATTTTATCGATTTTGAATAGGCTGAAATAGGATAAACAAAAGTATTAGCTACAGCAGTGATCTCATAACCGCGTTGTTCAATTTGTGCATCGAGGTAGGGTTTATGCTGAAAAGCGTTAATATCGATACTACCTTCTGCCAATGCGCGGTTAGGACTGACATAATCAGTAAACGTTATTACTTCAACATCGAGATTATATTTCTGTTTTGCAATCATTTTCGCAATTTCAACAACTTCTGATTCTGGCCCGGCTATTGCGCCCACTTTCAAGACTGTGGTTTCATTACTATCGCTACATGCGGTCAATAATAGGCTGGAGGTCAGAGCCGTGATTGATACTAATTTTTTCAGTGATAATTTCATTATTGTTATTCCATGTGTGTTTGTTGGCGTTAGTTATCTGTGATCGACATTTTTGACAATATGTTCACCGACCGATTGAATAATCTGGACAATGATCACAAGAAAAATGACAGTTATTAAAATTATAGTTGGATTGAAACCGATGTAACCATGCTGAATACCTACATCCCCTAGGCCACCACCGCCAACTGTGCCTGCCATCGCTGAGTAGTTGACTAATGTCACAAGGGTAATTGTGATGCTATTAATGATGCCTGGCATTGCCTCTGGAATAAGTACTTTGATGATAATTTGCACTGGGGTTGCTCCCATTGTTTGTGCTGCTTCGATTAAGCCTACTGGAACATCTAATAAAGCACCCTCGATGAGGCGAGCTATAAACGGAATTGATGCGACAGTTAGCGGTACTATCATTGCGCCTGTACCAATAGAAGAACCGACGATAAATCGTGTAAAGGGAATGATTGCAACCAGTAAAATAATAAAAGGCACAGAGCGGCCAATATTTACGATCATGCCGAGTATGCTGTTCAGTTTTCGGTGTTCTAGAATACCTTGATGTTTAGTTGCGTGTAACAGAACCCCTGCTGGGATACCAATAAGACAGGCAACCAGTGCCGATATCCCCACCATCATGAGTGTTTCTAACGTTGCATTAATAAATAAATTGAGCATCTGTTCAGTTGACATAACCGATCACCTCCACATTAACGGCATGTTGTTTAAAAAATGATTTTGCAGCAAGGGTATTTTCTTTGTCACCAATCAACTCAGCTAACATATAGCCAAATTTTATACCGCCTGCAAATTCGATATCTGCACTTAAAATATTCACATTAATGTTATGCGTTCTGCTGACTTCAGAAATGACTGCAGAATCAACACTGTTACCAGTAAAGCCAAGCCGGACTAAGGGCGTTGAATTAGTCGTGCGGTGCAGTGATAGACGTTGCTTATACTCATCTGGGATCTCCAGGTTAATCGTGGCTTCAATAAATAGTTTTGCTAGATCCGTTACCGGGTTCGCAAAGAAGTTAGCAACTGTATTTTGTTCAATCAACTCCCCTTTATCTATAATTGCTACTTTATGACAGATATTTTTAACCACATCCATCTCGTGCGTGATGAGCAGAATGGTCAAACCAAGACGTTCATTGATGTCTTTTAATAACGTTAAAATAGACTTCGTTGTGCTTGGATCGAGTGCTGATGTCGCTTCATCGCATAATAAAACTTTAGGCTCTGACGCGAGCGCCCGAGCGATCGCAACGCGCTGTTTCTGGCCGCCACTGAGTTCAGAAGGGTAGGCAGAATGTTTATTTGCTAACCCCACTAACGCTAATAAAGGTATTACCTTGTTATTAATAGTTTGCTTATCCAAACCTGACAGCTCTAAGGGTAGGGCGACGTTATCAAATGCAGTGCGTGAAGATAAAAGGTTGAAATGCTGAAAAATCATGCCTATTTTATGTCTAGCTGCACATAACTCTGTTGAATTGAGCTGGGTTAATTCCATATTATCTAATTTAACAGAGCCAGATGTAGGCTGTTCTAATAAATTAACACAGCGAATAAGTGTGCTTTTACCTGCGCCAGATGAACCAATAACGCCAAATATCTCACCTTTAGAGACGTTTAAATTGACGTTTTTTAGTGCATAAACGGACTTGCCTGTTGTTTCAAATATTTTATTTATATTAGTTAGTTTGATCATTTGAACGCCTAAAAACAGAAATGAGAATATGCATAACTAAGCCTGGTTTAATGACTGGGTATAAATTCTTCATTTAAGAGTAACGACTGTATTTATATGCTAAGGAGTAACCGAGTTAAAGTCAATAGCCTTTTTTACTTCCGGACGTCTAAATGGTTATCTGTGTTATTTATGAGATAAGATTGCGAAATTTTAGCGACGTGAAATAATAGAACGTATCAGCAATAGCAAATAATTAAAGTGGTAACTTACGGTGGCAACAGCAGCAGTGTTTTTAGATCGTGATGGCGTGATCAATAAAGATAAAGGTTATGTTTCTCAAATCGATGAATTTGAATTTATTGAGGGCAGTATTGAAGCGATGCGGTTATTAAAGAGTAAAGGCTACCTATTAGTTGTGATCACTAACCAATCAGGTATTGGACGAGGTTATTACAGCGAAGATGATTTTGCTTCATTGACTCAGTGGATGGACTGGTCGCTGATAGATCGAGGGGTAGACATTGATGGTATCTATTATTGTCCGCATCATTCTGAAAAAGGGATTGGTGAATACAAGCAAAACTGCCTGTGCCGTAAACCGGGTTCAGGAATGATTGATAGTGCTGTAGCTGATCTTGATATAGATCTGTCTAAGTCTTATCTGGTCGGTGATAAATTATCCGATATTCGAGCGGGAAAAAAGTCCAATTTAAAAGCCAACTATCTGGTCACCACAGGAAAGCAACTTTGTGAAGCGGGTGCCAGTGAAGCAGATACCATTTTTGATAATTTATTGGCTTTAGCGAAAACGTTACCTTATACAAGTGATATTTAGAGCATAAAAGGTGTAAACTGCCTGTAAAGTGACCAGTACCTCTTTTTTTTCGAAAAAACTTGCGGTTCGGTCACAAACGCCTATAATTCAATTCGCTGTCACGGCAATAGTCGTAAAGCAACGCTCTTTAACAATTTATTCAAGCAATCTGTGTGAGCACTTGCAGAGATATAATGACCAAAAATTATATCAATGTAATTGTGAACATTAAATTAAATCGAAAGATTTGGTTTTATAAACAATAA
>JBLHPA010000089.1:0-11907 GCA_047628235.1 Moritella sp. | reverse complement strand
CCTGAGGTAAAAACAGGGGATAAAAAATTATTACTGATTGGCATCGATGGTTTGCAGTTAGCAGCGTTGCAGAAAGTGAACACGCCTAACTTTGACCGTCTAATAATAAGAAAGGCTTATGCAGGCGGTATCGCAGGGACGAGCAGTGAGCAAATGACTTCAAGTGGTTCGGGGTGGTCAACCCTGAATTCCCTCGTTTATTTAAACGTTTAAGAGACACTCGCCCTAGCGAAAAAATAGCCAGTGTTATGAACTGGGGCACACCAAATACGAGTTACTTCCGAAATGATATTACCGGTAACGACCATAACCTGAGCGGATTATCCGATAATGCGGTTATCGATAAAGGTATTGAGCTTGTTCAGCAGGAGTACGATTTAATCTTTTTGCATCTCGATGATCCCGATCATGCTGGTCACGCGTCTGGCTTTGGGTTGGCTTATGATAAATCAATTAAAAAAAACAGATAGCTACCTCGATAAAATATTAGATGAAATCAGACAGAGCCGTCATGACTGGTTAGTGCTTTTAACAACAGACCATGGTCGCCAGCCTGTAACGGGTTATGGTCACGGAAACCAAACTAAGCAAGAAAAAACGATTTTCATTGGGTCAAATAAACCCCTGAATACAGAATTTAACACCGTTGCCACAGGCTTAGACAATGTGACTTTGATCATATTTATGGGTATCCAGCGCAAACGAGTTTGACCCCGACGGCGGCGTTCGTAAACTGATGACGGCGAGATCGGGCAACAAAGATGTTGTGTGGTTTGCAGACGCAAGTGCGAATATAGATGTGTATCGCAACGGTGAATTGATCACTCAAGTTGATGCCCTGCAGCAAGGCTGGAGTGATGACGCTGAAGTCAGTGGTATTGTCGACTACGTATTAGTCAAAAATAATACACCGGCGGCATTACGCATTAATAAAGCGCAGATAAATGCGGCGGTTAGCTGGGATGCATTTCGTGCTTATTTTTTTCGTGACGATCAACGCTATGTCCGTTATGCAAAAGTGACTGATAAAGCCGATCGCGGTTACCCCAAAGCCACGGATAATAACAACTGGCCCGGGTTTAACAAAAATGCAGATAAGCTGGTAGCCGCTTTTGAAAAGAGCATTGGCACCAGCTACTATTTTTTTAGCGATGGTCAATACATCCTTTATAACAATATCCTCAATCGTGCTGAAAATGGTTACCCTAAAGCTATTGATGAACAAACTTGGCCAGGTTTAGGTAACTACGCGGCGGATATTACTGCAGCAGTAAAATGGAATAGCAATAGTGCGTATATATTTTTAAATAAACACCGCTATATTCGCTATAACATCACTGATGATCGCGCTGACCCAGGTTACCCAGTTAAAGTAAATGAGGGCAACTGGCCTGGATTGATGGCGCCATAACAATATTTGGTCACTGTTTATTTATCATTTCCGGCTGGCAAAGTAGATGGTAAGAAAGCGGCGCTGTATTCACGTTTCTAATTAAGCCTGATATGGTTTCAGGCTTTAATAATAAACAATATTATACCCATCACTTGTTTTGTGGAAACGGGTCCCATATCAAGCATAGATACACTACTTGGATGCACGCCACGTAGCCATAAATACCCTTGTTCATCAATGTGATCGAGGGTTTTTATGATGTCACCATAGCGGCTATGACGCACCTTGATGATCTGTTGTGGTTTTGGCGGTAAAAAATACCGCCAGCAATTGACCAAAACATAACTGCCATCGGGAATACGAGGCGCCATACTGCTCCCGTGCACCCGGCTAATATGACCGGCTAGCAATCGAGTTTAGGATAAACAAGTTGCTGTGCCGGTGGGTACGGCGACGTCGCTACGAAGGTTTCAATGCCCTTGGTAGCCCAAAATATGTCGGCAAAGCGATTCACTTTAGCTAATAAATCCAGTGTGATACCCTTATCTATGTGTTGCTTGGCTTTAGACGCGGCGAGCATAATACTGTGTGTTAACTCGTGCAGTTCAGGAAACTGTTCCAACTGGGGTTGTTTAATATAATCTCCCCAAATAATGCGAATTTCATCTTTAACTTTTACGCCATGCTGTTCTTTTTCTGCAACCAAACGAGCAAATTGTGCCTGGTCGTTAAGGTTAAACGAGTCTTTACAACCAAATTCGTCCAATAAATCAACCATACGGATCATGGTTAGTACCGCAATTTGCGCTGAAATGGGATCGTATATTTTACATGGGATGTCACAATGCGCAGAGACATTGCTAAACTTTATTTTTTTATCTAATGCTGAAACTAATTTAAATAACATACTGTTTCCTTTATTTTTTATTTGGTTTGATGTGATTAGCACGGCGTACACAAAGAGTAATATATGCTGCGGCAAGTGCAACGGGTCCAATCCATAGCAAGTGAGTAAACCAAGCAGACAGAATACATTGTTCATCTCCTGAATTCGCGAGGGCTAATGGGCTAACTAGGGTTAATACTAGCAGCGTCAGCGCTGATGTTAGTGTTGAAGATTGAGCCATAAGGCGTCCTGTTAATTGCCGTTAATGAATGACGGGATGGGTGTTGGCAAGCCACTCCGGGGATATTTGCAAAGCATCGTAGCAAGACTCGCAGATGGGGTTGCGATGACTAAATTCTAACAAAGGCATGAGGGTAACTTTGACGGCCTGCATGGCTAATAGACGAAGTGACTCGGAGGTGGACTCACCACGCAATAATGCCATGAGCCAATGATGCGGCATGGTTAAATAGCGCAACGCAGTATAATGGTGACCTTGAGCTTCATATAATACCGAAAGGTTATGCTGACCAGATATCCAACCCATTAGCAGATCGAAACTCTCAGGTTCATCCTCCCATTGCAGTTTTATCTGCTCAATCGCTTCTTGATAACAATGCTCAGCATCGAGCCAAGATTGAACATTAAAACAAGTATTGCCATTTTCCATTAACATTTGCCAAGTTTGCATAATCACCTCTAAATAATAATGATTCTTATTTGTATTTGAAATTCATTATTATGTCAAGGATAATTTATGTAATACAAACATTGCAGACTTGATAAATCACGACAGGATGGGTCTTTTTCTCGTCATAATTCATTAGCCGGTGGGTATGGACGGTATATTGCGGCATTCCAACAGTGATAACTGGTGCGAGCACTTACAAACTCACTCTTTACCGAAAAAGCCTAGATACATTTAGGATTGTTTGGCGCTTCCTTGAGTGTTCCAGCAAAATCGTAATTAGCTGCTCACATCCAGTTTTGCTTGTCTTGTTTCTACCTAATGATTAATGCTTTCAATATCCGCTGATATATTGTATTTCTTGAGTTTTCGGTACAGCGTCGCAATGCCTATTCCCAGTTCACTGGCAACTTGTTTTCTGTTACTTAAGCGATTAATGGCCTCTTCGATGCGTATTTTCTCCATATCTTCCAGACTTATATTGCCCTCCTCAAGCTGAATGGTAGTCGACTGTAGTGGCGGTGTATGGCTGACTTTTTCCACATAGGGCGGCAGTAGATCGATATCAATTTGATCGCCTTCTGGGACAATATTAACTAAATATTCAATGAGATTGCTCAGCTCTCGCACATTACCAGGCCATTGATAAGCGTTTAAGCAGGCGATCACATCATCTGAGATACCTGGGTAGGAAACACCAATTCTGCGCGTGTGCAGATCAAGAAAGAAGCGGACTAATAGCTCAACATCACCGTCGCGCTCTTTGAGTGTGGGCAGGTAGATTGGTATGACATTTAAACGATAATAAAGATCTTCACGGAATCGGTTAGTTAAAATCATCTCTTCAAAATTTTGGTTGGTTGCTGAAACCACCCTAATATCAATGGGAATGGCTTTGTTGGCACCAATCGGCCTGACCTCTCGTTCTTCCAGTACGCGTAACAACTTAGCCTGCAGTGTCATCGACATATCGCCAATCTCATCGAGAAATAGCGTGCCTCCGTTGGCGGCCTGAATCAGGCCTATTTTACCTTTGGCTGATGCGCCAGTAAAAGCCCCCTTCATATAGCCAAACAGTTCACTTTCTAGCAGTTGATCGGGAATTGCGGCGCAGTTAATCGCGATAAAAGCTTGATTTTTTCTATCGCTGTTATCGTGAATCGCCTTGGCAAAAACCTCTTTACCTGTGCCACTTTCGCCTCTGATAAGGATACTCGAAGGACTTTTTGCAACGCGTAATATCAAGGATTTCAATTGCTTTATCTTGGGCGATTCGCCAATAATATTTTTAAACAGGGCCTGTTGAGAATCGGCTTCATCGACAGTGTTGTGCTGATAAAAGGCCATTAAAAAAAGCTTATGTCCACTGACATGATGGAATTGTCCCACCACCAACTCTTGTGTGTCGTCAAAGGAAATGATGTGTTGTTGATGGCCCTTAAGCTCATTATTATGGAGGGACAATGGCTGAATATTGAATTCGGTGTGAACCAATTGTTCTTTTTCGATATGCAATTTAGTTAATGCGGTTTGGTTACCGTATTTAACCTGATTGTGTTCATCAAGAACAAGTACCCCCTGATCCATATTTTCTATCAGACTGGTGAATACTACATCCAGTCCATCTTTAGGTTCAGACTCTTTCAGTTCGATGACTTTAGAGACAAAAATTTGAGAAATATGGCGAATATAATTAGAGAACAGTTGAAAGTTTTCTGCTATTTGAATACTTGATTCATTGCTGAATGCAACAAGACTGATAACGCCCAGGCAGTTGTCGTCGTTGATGATGGGAATACCTAAAAACGTGGTGGCATTACAATTTTCATTATGGTTGCATCCCTGGCACTGGGGATCAGTGCGTGATTTTATCACTATTTTTTCTTGATGACTGTCCAGAATACAGCGAAATATTCGAGATCCGGTCGTCACCTTCTTTCCAAACGAATTATTATAGGGGCCTGTACCTGCAATGCGGATAAGGTCGGCATCAACGACTTCAGCATCTAGCTGAAGAACAGCAGAAAGCATTTGAGTAAAGCGTTGAATAGTGGGTTGTAGTTGCATCAACTCTGAATAATATGGTTTATTCATCTGCATCTAGACTTCCTTGATAGTGTCTTGCTCTTGTTAACTGTTATATCAACAATTCCTATCTCTCCATTGATCTGCGTCAAGTTTTATCACTAAGCAAAATAAGCACACTGTTATTTGCTAGCGTTATCACAAATCCTATATCACCTGAGAGTATCAGAATGATAATAGATCCTGTTTAGCTATCATTTTGACCCCTGTTATTTGTCATTAACCGTTCTGTGTACTGGCGATGAAAACGCCGAGGTAACATGTAAGCTATTGTTTTAAATTGCTAAGTGTGTGTTTTTTTGCTTCTGGCATGGTTTTTGACTGTTATGTGTACATATGAGTTAAAAATGCTTGACTCTCCCTACAAGATATTTAGCAATAACTCTCCATTTTTAAATGGATGAAATCATAATAAAGGACACAAAATGAAAAATATTGGTGAAATGATCAACGACATTAATAAACTCGAATCGGACCTGCATGAAAAAGACTTTTTGTTGACCTGGGAGCAAACGCCTGAAGAGTTAGAATGTGTATTAAAAACGGCTAACGTTTTAAAAACAATGAGAAATGAGAATATTGCCACGAATGTATTCAAAAATGGATTAGGTATTTCTTTGTTCCGTGATAATTCGACGCGTACGCGTTTCTCTTATGCTTCTGCGATTAACATGTTAGGTCTTGCACAGCAGGATCTTGATGAAGGTAAATCCCAGATTTCACACGGTGAAACCGTGCGTGAAACTGCAAACATGATCTCGTTTTGTGCTGACGCCATTGGTATTCGCGATGATATGTATTTAGGCGCGGGTAATGCGTATATGCGTGAAGTCGGCGCTGCACTCGATGAAGGGGTTGAAAAGGGAGTGTTACCGCACCGCCCTGCACTCATTAACCTGCAGTGTGATATTGACCATCCAACCCAGGCAATGGCAGATCTCGCCTGGCTGGAAGAGCACTTTGGTGATCTGAAAGCACTTAAAGGCAAAAAATTAGCCATGACCTGGGCGTATTCACCCAGCTACGGCAAACCATTATCTGTGCCGCAAGGCATCATTGGTCTCATGACGCGCTTTGGTATGGATGTCACTCTCGCCCATCCTGAAGGTTATGACTTAATTCCGGAAGTGGTAGAGCAAGCACGTAAAAATGCAGCTGAATCTGGCGGTAGTTTTACGCAAGTAACATCGATGGAAGAAGCATTTGAAGGCGCTGACATTGTATATCCAAAATCGTGGGCACCTTATCAAGTGATGGAACGTCGCACAGAAATGCTGCGCGCCGATGATCATGAAGGCTTAAAAAATCTAGAACAAGCATGTTTAGCCCAGAATGCTAACTTCAAAGACTGGCATTGCACTGAAGAGATGATGGCAAAGACAAAAGAGGGAGAAGCGTTATACATGCATTGCCTGCCTGCAGACATCAGCGGTGTATCGTGTAAAGAAGGCGAAGTGGCAGAGTCAGTATTTGAAAAATACCGTATCGCGACTTACAAAGAAGCCAGTTGGAAGCCTTATATTATCGCCTCAATGATCCTCAACCGTAAGTATTCAAAACCGGGTGTGGTATTACAGCAACTGCTTGATGAAGCTGAAAAACGCGTTAAATAATTTCCTTCGTTACGGGATGACAGACTGCACGTTATCCCGGCCAACACCCCCACTATATTAATGAGGTATGCTCGTGTCTACATTCTGTTTAAAAATGGAGATAGCCGATAATCAACATTTTAACGGCAATTTATCTCCTCTCTTCAACATCGCTGAAGCGGAAAAAGCCCGTATTTTCCATCAACAACTCACCGGTTATCAACCTACGCCACTGCAATCTTTAGACTGTTTAGCCAACGAATTTGGCATTGGCAAAATTTTAGTGAAAGACGAATCACACCGATTCGATCTTTGTGCATTCAAGATGTTAGGTGGAGCGTATGCGATTGCGCGGCTACTTTGCGAAGAATACCAGATTGGAATTGACGAGTTTGATTTTGATAAATTAAAAGAAAATATCACCGAAAAAATGACCTTTGCTACCGCAACCGACGGCAACCATGGCCGGGGAATTGCGTGGGCTGCACAGAAACTCGGTCAACATGCCGTGGTTTATATGCCGAAAGGGTCCGCTATTGAACGGGTTAATAACATCCGAGCGCTGGGCGCAGAATGCATTGTTACTGACATGAATTATGACGATACCGTGCGTCTGGCCATTAAACGGGCTGCTGAGTGTGGCTGGAAAATTGTTCAGGACACCGCATGGGAAGATTACACCAAGATCCCAACCTGGATCATGCAAGGCTATTCAACCTTAGCTGTCGAAGCGGTAGACCAGATGAAAGAGCAGGGGGTTAAAAAACCGACCCATGTGTTCCTGCAGGCCGGAGTTGGTGCACTTGCTGGTGGCGTATTGGGCTATTTCTGCGATGTCTATGGCGCGAAAAATTTGCACTCCGTGATTGTTGAGCCGGATCACGCAGACTGCGTTTATCGTTCTGCGATCAGCGCTAACGGGGAAATGGTCAATGTTGAGGGCGATCTCGCGACCATTATGGTTGGTCTGGCATGTGGCGAGCCTAACCCGCTTGGCTGGCCGGTGCTGCGTGACTGTGCCACCCAGTTTATCTCTTGTGACGACAAAGTCGCCGCGTTGGGCATGCGTGTATTAGGCAACCCGCTGGGATCGGATCCTCGCATTATTTCAGGCGAATCGGGTGCGGTTGGCGCGGGTTTATTAGCGGCGGCGTTCTACCACGAAGATCGCGCTGCGATGTTTAACAAACTGGGACTTACCAAAGACTCAGTGGTATTGCTGATTAATACCGAAGGCGCTACCGATCCGGTGAATTACCGTGATGTCGTTTGGGCAGGAAAATGTGCCGCGACAGATTAAGGACACATTAATAATTGTAGTTTATGACTTACCTAAATTATTTATCGGCTGCAATAACAGTCAGCCGCTCCAAGGAGTAATAAAATGACAACGAATATTCCGTTTACTGCCGTGTTAGAAAAAGCACAAGAATACAAAGCAGATATGACCCGTTTTTTACGTGACATGATCGCAATTCCGAGTGAGAGTTGTGACGAAGAAAAAGTGGTATTAAGAATAAAACAAGAGATGGAAAAAGTCGGTTTCGATAAAGTTGAGATCGACCCTATGGGTAATATCCTGGGTTGGATTGGTCATGGACCACACCTCATTGCAATGGATGCGCATATTGATACCGTGGGCGTGGGCAACATGGACAATTGGACATTTGACCCACACCTCGGTATGGAAGATGACGAAATTATCGGTGGCCGTGGTGCATCCGATCAAGAGGGCGGCATGGCGTCAATGGTTTATGCGGGCAAGATCATCAAAGATCTGGGTCTGGAAGATGAATACACCTTATTAGTCACAGGTACAGTACAGGAAGAAGACTGTGACGGCCTATGCTGGCAGTACATTATTGAAGAGAGCAACATTCGTCCTGAGTTTGTCGTATCGACAGAACCCACAGATTGCCAGATTTACCGGGGCCAGCGTGGTCGTATGGAGATCCGCATTGATGTCGCAGGTGTTAGTTGCCATGGTTCTGCTCCAGAGCGTGGTGATAATGCGATCTTTAAAATGGGCCCTATTCTCAATGAGCTGCAAAGTCTGTCGCGTAATCTAAAAGATGATGCATTTCTGGGTAAAGGTACGCTGACTGTCTCTGAAATATTCTTCACATCACCCAGCCGTTGTGCCGTTGCAGATAGCTGTGCAGTCTCAATTGATCGCCGCTTAACATGGGGCGAGACATGGGAAGGTTCACTGGATGAAATTCGTGCATTACCTTCTGTGAAAGCCTCTAACGCTGTGGTGAGTATGTATCAATATGATCGTCCCGCGTACACGGGTTTGGTCTATCCCACTGAATGTTATTTCCCAACCTGGGTTATCGATGAAGAGCATGTTGCAACGAAAACATTAGCCGCGTCATATGAATTATTGTTCGACAAAAAGCCGAAAGTAGACAGATGGACCTTCTCAACTAACGGTGTATCAATCATGGGCCGTTACGGTATTCCAGTGATTGGTTTTGGCCCGGGTAAAGAGCCAGAAGCGCATGCGCCGAATGAAAAAACCTGGAAAGATCATCTGGTGACCTGTGCCGCTATGTATGCAGTGATCCCGCAAATGTACTTAGCGCAACTTAAAAAATAAAGCGATCACAACCTTCATCCTGAAGAGACGCTGTTTACTGCATAGTTGTGGTGATATTTATGTCCTTCAGGATTTTTTATAACAGAAAAGGAAAATTCTATGGTGCTCAATAATGAGCTGCATACTGGCGATTTTGAGCCCAGTAGTAAGCCTATTTTAATTATCAATGGCTTGGTTGTTGATGCGCATAATGAAGTTAAACAACAGATTTTAATTAAAGATGGCAAGATCAGCAGACTCGCTGAAACCATCGAAGATTATCCGCAAGGCACGCGCATTATTGATGCGACAGGCCTGTACGTGATGCCGGGTGGCGTCGATGTGCATACCCATTTTAATATCGATGCGGGCATGACCCGTAGCATCGATGATTTCTATACCGGGACGCGGGCGGCAGCCTGTGGCGGTACCACCATGGTTATCGACCACATGGGGTTTGGCCCCAAGGGTTGCAGTCTGCACCACCAATTAAATGTATATAAAGATTATGCGCGCGACAAGGCGGTGATTGATTACAGCTTTCACGGCGTGATCCAGCATATTAACGATGACATCATTGCCGAAATGCAGTCGATGGTGGACGAGGAGGGCATTTCGAGCTTTAAAATGTACCTTACTTATGGTTATAAATTAAATGATGATGAGGTGCTGCGGGCGCTGAGTCAGCTTAAAAAAGTCAACGCGTTAGCAACCGTGCATCCTGAAAATGATGCGGCCATTGCTTATCGTCGCACACAATTACTGAGTGCCGGAAAAACGGCTGCAAAATATCACGCAGTGAGTCGCCCACTGGAATGTGAGGCTGAAGCGGTTGCGCGCATGATTAATTTATCACGTTTAGCGGGTGATACACCGCTGTATATTGTGCACCTTTCTAATGGATTAGGCCTTGATTACATTCGCTTAGCCAGACAGAATAAGCAGCCCGTTTGGGCTGAAACGTGCCCGCAATACCTGTTATTAGACGACAGTTGTTATGAACGTGATGATGCGCTGAAATTCATTCTTAGTCCGCCACTGCGCCCTCAAGAAGAGTCAGGAAAACTGTGGCAAGGTTTGATCGACGGCAGCATCGACACGGTAGCAACGGATCATTGTTCATTTACTTATGCGCAAAAAAGGCTCGGAAAAGACAACTTTAGCGTCGGCCCTAACGGCATGCCAGGCGTCGAAACACGTATGCCACTGCTGTTTTCAGAAGGCGTGATGGCGGGGCGAATAACGGCCTGTCGTTTTGTGCAATTAACCAGTTATATGCCGGCTAAATTGTTCGGACTTTACCCGCAAAAAGGCTGCATAGCGGTGGGTTCTGACGCTGATCTGGTGCTGTTTGACCCGGATGAAAAAGTCACTATCACGCATAATTTATTACACGACAATACGGATTACACCCCCTTTGAAAACATCATAAGTCACGGTTGGCCGGTAATGACGATCAGTCGTGGTCAGGTTGTGGCAAGTCATGGTGACTTTACTGGGCAGGCGGGTAACGGCCGCTTTATTCACCGTAAGCCTTTCCTTCAATAATATCTATTGAAGATAATTTTAAAATTTCTTTCCAGGCAATAGCATCCTAAGTTAACCAATAGGCTTTATTTGCAGGAAATTTAAGGAGTTAATATGAAACCTATCGTTGTTATTGCCTTGGGTGGTAATGCGCTGCTTCGACGTGGCGATGCACCTAGTTTTGAGAATCAATTTGCAAATATAAAAATTGCAGCAAAATCGATTGCTAAAATTGCACGAGATTACCGCGTGGCGATTGTGCATGGTAATGGCCCCCAAGTTGGCCTGTTATCGCTGCAAAATCTCGCGTTTGATAAGATATCCCCTTATCCCCTCGACGTGCTCGGCGCAGAAAGTGAGGGCATGATTGGTTATATGCTGGCCCAAGAATTACAAAACTTAATGGTAGATACGCCGGTATCAACATTATTAACCCGGATTGAGGTTGATGCGAATGATCCCAGTATGCTGGACCCAAGTAAGTTTATTGGCCCTGTGTATAACGAGGAAGAAGCGGGTGTTTTAGCCGAGGCGAATAACTGGGTCATGAAACGTGACGGTGAGTATATTCGGCGGGTGGTGCCTTCTCCCAAGCCGGTGAATATTTTGGATAAAGATTCGATTGATACGCTGTTGAATGCCGGGCAAATTGTCATCTGTTGTGGCGGCGGTGGCATTCCTGTCTGTAAATCAGATCTCGGCTTTAAAGGGGTTGAGGGCGTGATTGATAAGGATCTGTCTGCGACCTTACTGGCGAAACAGCTTAACGCAGACAAACTGCTCATTTTGACCGATGCCGATGCCGTTTATCTCGATTGGGGCACCGAAAATCAGCGTGCACTAAGGAGTGTAACCCCTGAGATGTTAGGGCAATACCAATTCCCTGCAGGGTCTATGGGCCCGAAAGTCGAAGCAGCCGCAGATTTTGCACTGTTTGGTGGCAGAGCGTATATTGGCGCGTTGGATAAAAGCAGGGAGGTTTTGGCAGAACAGTCTGGTACCTGTGTAGCCAATGTTTTTCAAGAGGGTGAACGATTAGTCGCGCAAGCGAACGTATGTAAATAAATAAACCACGCTGTGCGAAGCCGCATGCAGGGTAGGGGACTTGAGGTTAGATACCGCTCGTACCCCTATTATATAATGTTATTGCTTAAC
>JBLHPA010000088.1:0-12093 GCA_047628235.1 Moritella sp. | reverse complement strand
CGATATCAGAAGACCAAACTTGCTTGGTATCTTCAGATACTTGCGCACCGGCGGCTTCAAAAGCAGCATTACTAAAACTTGCTAAAGCGCCTGCATTGCTCTCAACCAACACAGAAAACCCTAGCTTGTGTAACTGCTCAACCGTTGCCGGTGTTGCAGCGACTCGAGTTTCACCTTTCAGGCTCTCTCTTGGTATACCTATCTGCATCATCTGTTCCTGTCTGTTTCAACATTAAAGATAAAAATACTACGTTCCATGTGTATCTCATATATAAATGAGGTACGGAGAAGCATCAGTACAAAATATCGGATTCCGACCCACGATCAATTAATTAAAAAGTGTGAGCCATTTGTCACTTACGATTGTTCACAAAAACGTGACTTAACGCAACAACAATTTAATAAAAATTGTATGTCCCACATTCAAACGAAAAAATCGAATTTTCGTTTGAGCGCATCAGCAACAACTTTATAAGTAGAATTAAACATCTTTACGTGACAAATGACAAGATTAAATTAGTTTAATCTTCAAAGGTTTGGAGGTTTAAGAAAGCGGTGTTTCGTTTGAAACAGTTAATAATGTCAGAACAGAACTTATACCAAAATGAAGATATGAAATAAAAAGACATATGAAGTTACTTTTTAATATAAAAGTGTAATTTTTTTACAAAATGTACTATTTTATACTCACTTGAGTATATTAATTCAACGATCAGAATAAATTTAAAATGTTGTTAGAAAGTTAATCACCAAAAATATTAATTCATGAGGGTTATATTTGCAGCACCCATCAGGATCTTATCCTTAAAAAGTATTAATGAGTGTATATTTCCAGTTTCATTGGCGATGGAGAATAACTCGAGTTGGTGATCACGGGTCTCAACATTCATTTTCAGTAAGCCGTTGTGAATATGCCATTCACCATAAAATTTATCCGCCAGCGACAGAGGACACAGCACGGCATCACGGCTTTGCAAGCAATCTAATTTAGCCGCCTGGCCTCGATATGTCGTTTCCAGCCAATGCGAATTAGCAACTTCTGGATAACTAAAATCACGCTTGCCTGACGCCCATAGGATATACTCTCCAGAGGTACGGATAAATCGTGCTTCTTCATCGGAAATATCGACGATAAGCTCAGGCTGTAACGAGCCTTGCGTTTCCAGTTGATACAACAGTATTAGTTTGTCGGTTTCGGTTATATGGCCAAGCATCTTCTTACATCCAAGCGCAAAAGTATGTTTTAACATTAGCCAAAATAAATATAAATGCACAACGCACGTCACAGATGCACCATTTCAATGCAAAAATAATAAAAACATTACAATAGAGATCGCATTAAATTCAAGTAAGATGACAGGGAGTCTACGCTCATGACCATTCAAAATGCAGAAATCAGCATTTCGAATGCTTGTGGCTATATGATGCAAGAGCATACTGATAGCAAATGCAGGCAGATAATAGAGGTAAGAATACTATGGTAGCAAATGTTTTGGTTGTTGAAGACCAGCACGATATCGCAAATTTAATTCGGATAAACCTTGAAATGATCGGTAATAATGTCACCTGCTGTCACAATGCAAAAGATGCATTTCAACACTTAAAAGATAGCCGTTTTCAACTCATTTTACTGGATCTGAATTTACCCGATATGGATGGTTTAGACATATGTAAACTGATCAGAGAGACAGATCCCATCATCCCTATTATGATGCTCACTGCACGCACAGAAGAACTTGACCGTGTACAGGGATTAGAGGCTGGTGCCGATGATTACATTGCCAAGCCCTTTAGCGTATTAGAATTACAAGCACGAGTGAAAGCACTGCTACGTCGCAGCAACGTGCAAGCAGCAACGCTAGCAGAACCTGAGGTCATTGAGATTGCAGATTTGGTTATCGATCAGGCAACGCACACCGTGCGCAGAAACAAGCAAGCGATTACACTTACCAGCACTGAATTTTCCCTGTTGTATTTTTTAGCTAAATCGCCTGGACGGGTATACAGCCGTGAACAATTACTGGCCGAAGTTTGGGATTACCATAATGACTGTTATGAGCATACCGTCAACTCTCATATGAATAGGTTAAGGAATAAAATAGAACCAAACCCTGCCCAACCCACCTACATTAAAACAGTCTGGGGGGTCGGATATAAATTGGAGGTGGGAGATGTCTCATAAATCACTGCTAGGGCAGATTATTTATCCGCTGATCATTTTATTTGTCGCAATGACTGCTGGACTATTTCTTATTTACTGTGCTATCACAGACCGAAATTCAGCCCGCGTTGAGCAAACACTGCACAAAAATTTAGCCCAGCAGATTATCCATTATTCAGATGAGTTACAGCATGGCGATATCAGCAAGGAAGCATTGAAACCAGCCTTTCACAGCTTAATGCTGCTTGGGCCAAGCTATGAAATCTATATTACCGACAATCAGGGTAAATTATTGGTTTTCGCAGCAGAACCACGCAAGATCAAGCGTGACTTGATAGATATTAAACCGTTAAATAAATTCATCTCGGGTGCTAAATATCCGCTATATGCTGATAATCCAAGAAGCATCGATCAGCAGAAGCTGTTTACGGCAGCGCCAATATATAAGCAAAATAAGCAAATTGGTTATGTGTTTGTTATTCTCGGTGGCGATAAATACGACAGTATCGTAAAAAGTTTATCCTTTAACAGTGACGTATATAAAATACTGGTTACCTTGGTGTTATTCTTTGCGCTGGCCCTGGCTTTATTGGTGTTTATTTTTGCGCGTATTGTTAAACCGATAAGTCAATTAGATCAAGATATAACCAATTTTGTCAGCGCCGACTTTTCAGCTATTTCAGCATCAAAACCAACTCAATATGCCGCCAATGAAATTATTAACCTGCATAATAATTTCTCCTCACTGGAACATAAAATACATAAGCAACTGACTCAAATAAAGTCAACTGAGCAGCTAAGACGGGAGATGCTCTCGCATATATCACATGATCTAAAAACCCCGCTCGCATCATTGAAAGGTTATTTAGAAACCTGGTTACTCCAATATCACGACGCCGCAGGCAGTGATTTTATTGAAGTGGCACAAAAGAATACCTATCAATTACAGCGTCTTGTTGAACAAATCATTGAATTAGCGCAACTTGATAGTAATACGGTGAGTCTATATAAAGAGCCTGTAGCGGTGGCTGAACTGGCTCAAGATGTACTCAGTAAATTCCAATTGCAGGCTGAAAAACAAGCTATTACACTGTCCGTGGAGCCCAAAGATCCTAGCCTGCAAGCAATTGCAGATATAGCTAAACTAGAGCGGGTATTAACCAACCTTGTCGATAATGCAATTCGCCATTGCCAGCCGGGAGACAGTATTAAGATCCAACTACAGCCAAAAGATAATCAGGTTATTATCAGCATTGCAGATTCAGGCGTTGGCATTCCAGAAGAAGAGGTAGCACATATTTTCGATGCTCACTTTAGAGCCACTAACAGCGTAACGAGCAACCAGGGAAACTCAGGGTTAGGGCTGGCCATTGTGGCAAAACTATTATCCTTACATCACGCAACCGTCTCGGTATCAAGCGTTGTAAGTAAAGGCACGACCTTCAGTTTCAGTTTACCCTCGGCGCTACCAACCAGCGTGAGCTAATATTCCTCCCACCAGCCCACGCTGCTAATATACCTTTACCAACATGCGCTGCAGTTTAGTCACTCTTTTCTGAACTGCAACGAAATGAGTAAGTCTGATAATCAATCTTTGGTATCCACATAAGTTTAGAAATTAAAAGTGGATTTACTTAGCCTATCCCTATCTCCTGCACAGCAAATTGCATAATCATCACTAGGCTTTAAGAAGAGATATATACCCAACAAATCATACTAGGAACTGGTCATTATGCGTGCTTATCACCTCCCCCACTGCTTATTTTTGCTAACTGTCTTACTTTTTCTGACAGCCGTGACCAGCTGTGCCAGCTTTGAAAAAAAATCAGCGTCAAGAGAAATCCAAATAATTCAGCACACGACAGACGCAAACAAAATGATCAGTCAGCGAGTCAAAGACGCCGCTACCAATGTTGAAAGAAATGTAGTCCTTAGCCAAGCAGAAAACTATGAATACTACGCACCCTCTACATGGAAAAAGATCAAATCTGACCGTGCAAAAATGCATATATTGGTAAATAATTTTGATCCCAGTGATCAAGGTTTTTTTGGCGGCCCATCAGAAAGCACAGTACTAAAAAGTATTAGGCAGACCCAAGCATCAATGGATAAAGCGATGCAGACTAAAACATTGGTGAATGGTTTTTTAGCCCAGCCGCAAGCTGATATCAAGTATTTAGAGCCCAAAATAAATAACACTTGGAAAATCGATTTTGAACGTATCAATGATGATCTTATTAGGCTAATAGCTAACCTTGAATATGATGACAATATTGCTAATCATCGGGCAAGTCGCGATGCATTACAGAAAAAAATAGACGATCTTGAAATTCTTATCGTGAAGGGTCACTATTATAGTCCCCTGCAAGCTAAATTTGAAAAACTCGATAGCCAGCTTATCCCCAGTAGTTATGAGCAGATACAAAATGAACTGCAACAGCTAGATTATCGTATTACTCAATCACCTCGTGATCAAGAGAATCTGACCCAAGCTGCAAATTTGGTAAAAGATAATATACAGCGGGCACAACATATCGTTACAGACGTCAACTGGATTAATGGCTTAGCTAAATCACAACGGGAAAATATCGTTCTGCACTACCGTAACGGCTTGGAGGCATTAAGCCTAAAACTACTAAACAAAGATCTTTCTACCCTATCCTATAAGGACCAAATAAATGAATTTGAAGCCGCGGTTGTAGAAAAAATAAGGCATAACAAAATGCTAAAAATGGAACAATTAAATGAGCAGGGCACCGAAATTGAACAGCTAAAATCACAGTTAGTGAAATTACATACCAGCACAACTAAAACAGTTAATTTGACCGTCAGCAATAAAGTAGAGTAAATATTCAATAAATAGACGCCGTAATTGTGAGTTACCTTGTATTAATTCTTGATTTATTTCCTACGGACTAGACTATATATTTAACTACATGTAAATTAGAAGAAAGTTTTGCATCTAGGAATAATATGAGTATTGAAGTCCGTGACCTATCCATCTTATTGATTGAGCCATCAACCACCCAAAGCAAATTTATTAAAACGCAACTGCAAGATGCCGGCGTTGATAACATAGAATGCGTAAACTCGATTGCGCAGGCCAAACAAAGCTTAACTGGCTTTATTCCCGATCTGATTATCAGTGCGATGTACTTTCAGGACGGCTCTGGTGCCGAGTTGGCAGAGTACGTAAAGAACAACACTTTGACTGAAAATATAGCCTTCATGCTTATTTCCAGTGAACAACGATTCTCCGTGCTGGATCAAGTGAAGCAGGCCGGAGCTGTCGCAATCTTACCCAAACCATTTAAATTTGTGGATTTACAACGCGCATTAACAGCCACATTAAGTTATATAGAACCCGATGAAATGGAATTGGAATTATATGACGTCACCACCTTAAAAGTGTTAGTCGTCGATGACAGCTTAACCGCTCGAAAACACATCTGCCGTGTACTCAATAATATGGGTGTCAGTCAGATCATCGCAGTAATAAATGGTGTCGAAGCATTAAACTCTTTAGCACAAAATACTTTTGACTTAATTGTAACTGATTACAATATGCCAGAGATGGATGGCAAAGAGTTAGTCGAAAAAATCCGTCTTAATCCAAAACTATCCTACCTGCCTATCATGATGGTAACGTCAGAAGAAGGCACTGCTCAATTAAGCGCCGTGAAGCAAGCTGGGATCTCAGCATTATGCGACAAGCCATTTGATATAAATACGGTTCGGATACTTGTCCAGCAATTGCTTAATGAACGATAATACCCATCTCGATAGTTCTCGGGCTGCTCTATATGCCAAAAATAATATGATGCCCCAAATAGACCCAAACAGCTTCAAGCTATTAAGGTGTATTAGCAGACAGTCTTAATACCTTTCAACTGTTGGAAAGAGCTGGCTTTGGCATCGCTAAGGAACTCTACTACGTAAGGCATTGATAATTGTTCAATTCGGATCGCAGCATAAAGCGTGGTCCAACAACTCTCTTTTCCAAGGGATTTTGCCAAAATATAATCTTTTTCCAGGTACTCGGTCAGAGCCCAATTAGGTAGTGCGGCAACTCCCCTACCGCTGGCTACAAGCTGCAACATCATAATAGTCAGCTCTGCATGCCGAATGGCCCTTGGAGAAACACCTGCTGGATCCAAAAACAGATTGAAAATATCGAGCCGTTCCTGTTCTACCGGATAAGTGATTAAGATTTCATCAGCCAAGTCCTCGGCTTCAACATAAGGTTTATCCGCAAGCACATGATGCCGACTGACAGCCAACATAGGCTGGTAGCTGAATAGTGGCTCGTAATGGATGCCAGATATCACTTGTGGATCAGAGGTAACCACTAAGTCCAGATCACCGCGCTTTAGTGCAGGCAACGGTGCAAAACTAAAGCCTGAAGATAAATCGAGTTCCACCTCAGGCCACTGGTCACGAAAAATATCAATCGCTGGCATTAACCATTGAAAGCAGCTATGACATTCAATGGCCATGTGCAGCCGTCCGGCATTACCAGAAAGCAAACGGCTAATGTCGCGCTCAGTATTCGCAAACATTGGCAGCACTGATTTAGCTAACTTAAGCACGCGCTCACCAGCAACAGTAAAGCGCAGAGGACGGGTTTTTCGAATGAACAGCGGTGTATTTAACCTGTCTTCAAGATCCTTAATTTGGTGAGACAGTGCAGATTGTGTCATATACAAAGTTTCAGCTGCTTCGACCAAGGATCCTGTTTTTTCTAATGCCACAACCGTTTTCAGATGCTTAATTTCAAGCATATATAATTTCCTTTTAAATTTGCTTGTTGCACTTAGAATAACTCAACATTAATTAATTTCAACTTAATCTATAAAAATATGAATTTTATTCATCTCCAAATACAGATAACAACGTGGCCATCTAAACAGCCAAATGGCTAAAAATCTAAAATGGAGTTAACAGATGGCAAAATCTCATATCCTTGTTTTTCAACGTATTGGCGCAAACCCTTGCTGTGGTCAACAGGCTGCCGCCTGTGAAATGAAGATCAGACATTTGAGCTAAGCTACAACCAACTCATTGAAGAGATACAAGAAGCAAAAGCACTCGGCCACCAAGTAAAAGCGACATTATTAGGCCCGGTGAGTTATTTATGGCTGAGTAAAACAACCACAGAGTTTGATAAACTTGACCTACTGCCAAAGCTACTACTCAGCTACTACTCAGCTATACACAGCTATACACAGCTATACACAGCTACTGGCAAAAATTGCTGATGAAGACGTTGAATGGTTACAAATTGAAGAGCCGATACTCGTGCAGGATCTCACTGTAGATTGGCAGCAAGCATTTAAAACCAGCTATTTCGGTGCACTCGGTGATAATGCTGAATTAACTTTTTCTCTGCCTATTGCTGGCTTCCACCTGGATTTATCTCGAGGTGCAGAGCAGCTGGAAAGCGCTTTATTATTACTCCCTAATAACACCATTTTATCTGCTGGTATCGTCAATGGACGTAACATCTGGCGCAATGATCTGGCTAAATCTATCACTTATTTACAGGCCGCTAAAGCGCATTTGGGCGACCGTTTGTGGATCGCATCTTCTTGCTCGTTACAGCACAGCCCCGTCGATCTGGATAATGAAACAAAATTAGACGCTGAATTAAAATCCTGGTTTGCTTACGCCACGCAGAAACTTGCAGAGATCAGTATTATCAATGCCGTACTCAACGGTGAGGCCAGTAAGGATATCTGCACTGCATTAAGTGCCTCAACTCTGGCAATCAAGTCTCGCACGCATTCACAAAAAAAATGTACAACAACGTGTTGCGGCTCTATGCGAACACGATGCACAACGTCTGAACGGGTTTTATCAACGCATTGTCAGTCAGCAAAAAGTGCTTAAACTGCCACTTTTCCCTACGACTACCATAGGCTCATTTCCACAGATCCAGGATATCCGCCAAACACGTAATCAGTATAAACAAGGCATCATTAATCAACACGATTACCTTACTAAGATGCAGGCTGAAATTAAAGATGTCGTACAACGCCAAGAAGCCTTGGGCTTAGATGTCTTAGTGCACGGTGAGCAAGAACGAAATGACATGGTTGAGTATTTCGGTGAACAGCTAGACGGCTTTGCCTTCTCGCAAAATGGTTGGGTGCAAAGTTACGGAACTCGATGCGTAAAACCGCCGATCATTTTTGGTGATATTTCCCGTCCAGCACCTATGACTGTCGACTGGAGTCGCTTTGCCCAAGCGCAAACGAGCAAATTAATGAAAGGCATGCTCACCGGTCCCGTGACCCTATTATGCTGGTCGTTTATTCGGGATGATATCAGCCGTGAAGCACAAACAAACCAGATAGTGCTAACCATTCGTGATGAGGTCGTTGACCTTGAGCAGGCGGGGATCAAGATAATCCAAATCGACGAACCCGCATTACGAGAGGGACTGCCACTACGTAATAATGAACAGCAAGACTACTTAGATTGGGCAACAAAAGCGTTCCGGATCAGTGCATCAGGTGTGAAGGATGAAACTCAGATCCATACCCATATGTGTTATTGCGAGTTTAATGACATTATGCCTGCAATCGCGGCATTAGACGCAGATGTTATAACGATTGAAACTTCGCGCTCAAACGTGGAATTGCTCTCTGCTTTTACCGATTTTATCTATCCAAATGATATTGGACCCGGTGTTTATGACATTCACTCCCCCAACGAGCCAAGCGTCGAGTGGATGACGCAACTAATCACCAGTGCCAGTGAATACATTGATGTGGCTCGATTATGGGTGAATCCAGACTGTGGCCTAAAAACCCGTGCTTGGAAAGAAACTGAAGTTGCATTAAAAAATATGGTAACAGCAGCGCACAACCTGCGTAGCACTTTTTCAGAATAAAAGGTAAATGTCACTAATGGCACTGGCACTAAATAAATAGTGACATAAAAAAACAAAGGAGAGCAAATGCTCTCCTTCATCACAATTGAGAATCGCGATAGCTAGGCAGTCTAATATCAATAATCAACAGCGGCGCGTTGGCTGGCAATACTCTTAATCAATGGCAGAACAGCTTGATGTTTAGGATGATCCTGATATACATCAAGCGATGCTCTCGATTCTAATTCTGCCACTAAGACCAGATCATAAGAGCCGACGGCTTGCACAATATCAATCCCCACTTCTAAATGTTGCAAACCAGGTATCTGGCCATTTAGCGCTTCAAGTGCTTCTTTAGCTAATCTAGCATTAGTGCTTTTGTCATTACCATTTGCGTTTTCATGCAAGGTCCACATAACAATATGTTTGAACGACATGGTTTTATCCACCCTTTTTAAAGATAACGAATAGCACGATCCAAGTGATTTGGGCACGTAATATACAATAAACCGAAAGTATAACTTTAAATATCAAGTGGTGTGAGCTGAATGTCTAAATTTAATAAAAATGACACCGAAATGTCATCATTATGTATTCCTAATCTTCTACAGTACGCGCACCGCCAAATATTGGCATGATTAAAACAGGTTAAAATAATGATAAACAAACCGACTAAAAAAATATTATTCTCCCTTGTATTGGCTGCAACAGCCAATGGCTGCACCAATCACCCAGAGCAAATTGCAGCCAATTCGTCTGCTCTTAAGGTGGAAATCGTGGCACGCCATGTATCAGGACAATACGGGGTCAGTGCAGCTGAAATTCTCGATTATCACCCGCAAACCAAATCTATTTTTGTCGTCAACGCACAAAGCGGACAAGTTGATATCCTCGATGCCTCCAGTATTGTAGCAACTACAGATATACTAGACAGGAACAATATTAATCCTCTCACGTTAAATAATCTCAGCAAGAAATCATCATTAAGCCTAGCCGCAGACCTCAACATATCCCGGTTAGGCGCGGTTAACAGCGTTGCCATTCATCACGACCTGCTAGCGGTAGCAATCGAGCGCGGAGACAACCAAGGCAATCCAAATCAGGGCCGAGGTTTTATTGGCTTTTATCAGATCAAAAAAACGGGTGAGTTAGACTACCTGCACGCTGTCGAAGTCGGTTACTTACCTGATAATGTAGTATTTACTCATGATGGACATAAAGTACTGGTTGCTAACGAAGGTGAACCCAACGACGCCTACAGTGTCGATCCCGAAGGCTCTATCTCAATCATCAGAATAAACAGTGGCATCCCAGATAAGCATGCGACTAATCTCAGCTTTCGCAATTTTAATACGTCAGGAAGTCGCCACCATGAGTTACCTCAGGGCCTGAAAATTAATGGTCCGGGCGCAACGGTGGCGCAAGATTTGGAGCCAGAATACATCACGGTATCGCCAGACAATTTACAGGCATTCGTCTCTCTACAAGAAAATAATGGGCTAGCTGTCATAGATTTAAACCAAGATGAAATACAAACAATCTTTGCCCTAGGCAGTAAACATTACGGAGAGACCAAAAATGCCATTGATGCCAGCGATAAAGATGGCAGTATAAATATCCAGACCTATCCGGGTGTTTATGGTCTTTACCAACCAGATACGATAGCCAGTTATAGCAGCCATGGGGAAATATTCATCGTCACCGCCAATGAAGGCGATGCCCGTGACTATGCAGGTTTTTCAGAAGAAACCCGAGCAGGAAAACTCCGCCTAGATAGTCATCATCCGCAAGTTGCAGCGATTAATGATAAAAAACAGCTGGGTCGCCTCAAGGTCACGAACAGCATCGGCGATACCGATAACGATGGGGACTTTGACAGGATTTATAGTTACGGTGCTCGTTCATTCTCAATTTGGAACAGCCAAGGGGAGCAAGTTTTTGACAGTGGCAATGATTTTGATCGTATAACTGCACAACGCCTCGGCATGCACTTTAATAACAATAACAGTAAAAACAAACAAGATAATCGCAGTGATGATAAAGGATCCGAGCCAGAAGCATTGGCACTCGGTAAAATAGGTGATCGACAATATGCTTTCATTGGTTTAGAGCGCACATCCGGTTTTATGATCTACGATATTACCTCGCCACAAAAGGCATATTTTGTTGACTACATTGTAAACCGGGACTTCACCAGTCAGTTTGAGATTAACCAGGGTCAGGTGATAAAAGGTGATGCTAGTAAAATTGGCGATCTGGGTCCCGAAGGTATGAAATTTGTGTCGGCCAAAAACAGTCCCAATGGACAACCGCTATTGATGATTGCGAATGAAGTTAGTGGCACAACCTCCGTTTACCAGTTAGCGCATTAATATACCGGTCAATACATTAATTTATCGATTAATTCTGCTTTGGAATGTGATTTCTAAAACAAAACAATAAGATGAACTTAGTTAAGGCAATAACACATATAAATACATTCACCCAGGAGTGACCACCATGGCTAATTTATTAAACCAAGTAGAATCTATCTACAATATAGCAAAAGAAACAGCAAAGACCTCTATCACTGCAGGCTTCGGTGTTTACGGAACCATCATTGATGAAGCTCAAAAATCATCAAACAAAGCAACTGAAATGTTTGAGTCTTTAGTTGAACGTGGTGCGCAAGTTGAACCACAAGTAAAAGAACAAGTTTCAGCCTTGTTCGGTAAAAAAATATCTTTAGATTCTATTGAATCTAAAGCACAGAAAATTACGGGTCGTTTCACTGGTGTACAAGGTCAAAAACTGAATGAAGTTGAAGAAAAAATTGACCTTCTTGCAGAGATGATTAGCGAACTAAAAACTGCACCTGTAAAAACAAGCAAAGTGACAAAAGCGATTGCAGAAAAGGCAACAGCTGACGCATAAGTTTATTTATATATAATTTGTTTATCTATATATGAATAAATAGAGAGGAGGGTTCTATCCCTCCTCAAATCCCACCCTACTCACATCAATTATGTCCTGCTTTACTATTTTCTCTGACAACGTCCTTTAATTACTTCCTCTAACT
>JBLHPA010000087.1:0-12218 GCA_047628235.1 Moritella sp. | reverse complement strand
TACTGGACAAGCAAATTGAACGTAATGGTTTAAAAGCAAAAGAAATTAATATTGAAGATAGCGCATTAATGGGCATTATCCGTTATTACACTCGCGAAGCGGGTGTGCGTTCACTTGAGCGTGAAATCTCTAAATTATGCCGTAAAGCAGTGAAACAGATATTGTTAAACAAATCACTTAAATCAGTGACTATTACACAAGATAACCTGTCTGAGTATTTAGGCGTACAACGTTTTGATTTTGGTAAAACTGAAAGTGAAAGCCGCGTTGGTCAAGTGACTGGTTTAGCATGGACAGAAGTAGGTGGTGATTTGCTTACTATTGAAACCGCATCTGTTCCCGGTAAAGGTAAGTTGAACTATACCGGTTCTCTAGGTGAAGTGATGCAGGAATCAATCCAAGCGGCGATGACAGTCGTTCGATCTCGTGCGGATAAATTACGTATCAATACGGATTTCTATGAAAAACGTGACATTCACGTGCATGTGCCTGAAGGTGCAACACCTAAAGATGGACCAAGTGCGGGTGTTGCGATGTGTACTGCACTTGTTTCCAGTCTAACGGGTAATCCGGTACGCGCCAACGTGGCGATGACTGGAGAGATCACGTTACGTGGAGAAGTGCTGCCAATTGGCGGGTTAAAAGAAAAATTACTCGCGGCACACCGTGGTGGTATCAAGCTAGTAATTATCCCAAAAGATAATGAGCGTGATCTTGAAGAGATCCCTGCTAACGTTATTGGTGATCTGGATATTCGCCCTGTACGTTGGATTGATGAGGTTTTAGAGCTTGCTTTAGAACACAATCCGGCAGGCTTTGAGGTTGTCTCTAAATAATTATATAGAATTTGATCAGAGCGGGGGGTGTTCAGACTTGAATACTCGCTCTAACATTGCTATAAATGCTATTTAAATCAGTTATATTAACGCATGACGTTAATTAGGTAAGCTACTCAAACGTAGCATTTGAAAATTAGGGGAAGAAAGTGAATAAAGCTCAACTGATAGATTGTGTTGCTGCTGAAGCTGATATTTCTAAAGCTGCAGCAGGCCGTGCTATTGATGCTATGATTGAATCAGTAACTGAAACATTGGCGAATGATGAGTCAGTAACTTTAGTCGGTTTTGGTACATTTAGTGTACGAGAGCGTGCAGCTCGAACCGGCCGTAACCCACAAACGGGTGCTGAGATTCAAATCGAAGCGTCTAAGTTACCTGGATTTAAAGCGGGTAAGCTGTTAAAAGATGCATTGAAATCTTAGTTTATTGACTTAGATTTTGAGTAAAGGCGCGCCAATAAGGTGCGCTTTTATTGTTATTTACTGTATTGCAGTTTAGAGAATACAATTATGTTAGAGAAGTTTCGCGAAGGTTCACAAGGACCTGGCGCTAAAATTATTTTAGGCGCAGTAATCGTTACGTTTGCCCTTGCTGGTGTAAGTAGTTACTTAGGTAATGGCAGTGCTCAATCGGCTGCAACAGTGAATGGCGTCGATATTTCAAAACAAGCACTGGAAAATCAAGTAAGAAATGATCGTGCTCGTTTAGAGTCTCAACAAGGCGACTCATTTGCTGCTCGTTGGGACCAACCTGAATTTCAAAATCAAGTGCGTCAGCAGTCTCTCAATAGTTTGATCGCACAAAATTTGTTACAACAGATGACAAGAGATCTGTCATTACGCATTGGTGACGACCAGATCCGTGGATATATTTTTGCCATGGAACAGTTTAAAACCGATGGTAAGTTTAACGAAGAGCGCTATACCAGCTTATTACGTCAAAATGGCATGACGCCAGCGCAATTTGTTGACCGTTTACGGGTTGAATTTGCGCAACAGCAGCTTACTGATGCATTAGTTAATTCCGAATTTAGTTTACCGAGTGAAGTGGCGCTATTGGCGCAATTGCAAAATCAGCAGCGTGAATTGAGTCAGCTTACGATTCCTGCAAGCAAATTTTCCGCTGATATCACCGTAACGGAAGCGGAAGTGAGTAGTTATTATGATGAACGTAAGCACTTATTCCAAACCCCGCAGCAAGCGTCAGCTGATTATATTTTACTAGATATGAATGAGATCTCCGCAGATATAATATTAGCGGATGATGCTGCTCAGAACTACTATGATGAGCATACATCAAGCTATACTCAAGAAGATAAGCGTAAGGTTGCCCACATTCTTGTCGAGTTTAATGACGATGAAGACAACGCGAAAGCAAAAGCGCAAGCATTACTTGAGCAAGTGCAAGCTGGTTCAGACTTTGCTGAGCTCGCTCAATCTTCTTCTGATGACACTTTTAGTGGTGAAAATGGTGGCGAACTGGATTGGTTAGAAAAAGGTATCATGGATCCTGCATTTGAAGCGGCTGCTTTTGCGCTACAAAATGATGGTGATGTGACTACAGAGCTAGTGCGCAGTAATTTTGGCTTTCATGTTATTAAACTACTAGCTGTGCAACCTGGTAAGGTTAAAGCGTTCAGTGATGTTGAAACCAGTATTGTCAATCGTCTGAAGAAAGAACAAGCGGTATCACGTTTTGATGAATTAGCAGAGCTATTGGCAGCACAAGCATTTGAAGTGCCAGATTCCCTGGAAGTTGCTGCAGAAGAAACCGGTCTGACTTTGGTTTCAACTGAGCTATTTTCGGTGAATGAGATACCTGCACCGTTAAATGGTCCTAAAGTTTCAGGCACACTATTTGATGAAGACTTTATTGCTGAAGGCCTAAACTCAGAGATCATCAACCTCTCAGATGAACAAAGTATAGTCGTTCGTGTGAATCAGTATAAAGAGCAGACTGTGATGCCTTTAACTGAAGTTCAGGTTGAGATTGAGCAACGTCTGACAGCCACTAAAGCGGAGCAAAAAACGCTGGCATTTATGAGTACTCTGACGGCTAAAATAAGCGCAGATGAGAGCATTGATACTGAGCTGGCTACGCTGGATATAGCCTTTACTTCACCTGAATGGTTGAGCCGTTTTGATTATGCAAAAGCGGACTTTAAAGTGCTTAGCAAGCTCTTCTCGATGCCAAAGCCTACACTTGAAAAAGCGGCTGTGGCTATTGAAACGGCATTGAATGGTGATGTAACTTTACTGAAACTTTTAGCCGTACGCAGTACAGAAATAAATGCTGATGAACAATCCCGGTTAGCCGATTCGTTGAAGAGTATGAATGCTCAAGCAGATTATGAGATGTTAGTTCAGACCTTGATCAAAGCTGCTGATGTTTCTTACCCGGCGGTTAAAACCGAAGAGTAGTGGTTGTTCAATAAGTTAATAACTCTCGATGTGGAAGCTATCTGCATCGAGATTTTTTGTTTATAAGGCCGCTAAAATTAGACAAATGATTAAATATATCAAATATATCAAATATATTACTGTTTTAATACTCGCCACTTTCGTGGGGGACTTGCTATACGAGCCCACAGTAAACCCAATTCTTGGTCGTTGGACTGCCTCTGAGCCGGTTTATGGTAAATATGAACGATTGATATTTACTGAATTTGGTCTATTCAAAGCAGGAAGTAATATTCCCGCCGACTATGTCATTGATCGTAACAAGGTAACTGTTACAGTCAATGCGATCAGTAAAGAATACTTTTTTGTGAATGAAAACCTTATGAAGCAGCGTGTACCTAGGAAAACTTGGCGTTATTTTTCCCGCTCGGCTGAAAACTTAACACCAATTCCAGTCGTAGAAATAGCAGGACCAGTCGAACAGGGCAATATTAGCCGTTATAAATCTCAACTGTCAGCCTCCGAATTACACTAGACTATTTATACGATGTTAAACTATGCGTGTTGTATTGAATGGTGTAAGACTCAGTTAGCCTGTGTGCTTTTTAATTTTGTATTGACTGGATAGTATTTGATTACAAAGAGCATCAGTCGGTTGCGAAAACAGACTCTCAGTACAGCCCTGTTCAATACATTCGCCTTGGTGCATGACGATCATTTTGTCACTGATGTGCTTCACTATGCCCATATTATGCGTCACGATAATATAAGAGATACCTATCGTTTCCTGTAACTCTAACATTAAATTGATCATCTGAGATCGTACTGATATATCAAGCGTTGATAAGGTATCGTCAGCGATGATAATCTTGGGGTTTAAAATGAGCGCTCTGGCCAGCGCAATGCGTTGTTTTTGGCCACTGGAAAGCATTGGTGGATAGAAAGTTGCATATTCAGGTAGCAATCCTACTAAACGTAAAGTGTCTGAAATCTTTGCAAAGCGTTTGCTTGCTGACATGTCAGTATTGAGCTGCAATGGTGCATCTAAGATTTGACCCACGCTAGTTCGCGGGTTGAGAGATGTTTCAGGATCTTGAAAAATCATTCTTATCGAGCGGCAGCGTAGATCTGTATTCGTAGCATTTAGTTCACAGCCATCGATATATATCGTGCCAGATGTTGGCTTGATAACACCAGCCAGGAGTCGGGCCAGGGTTGATTTTCCGGAGCCAGTTTCCCCTATGATTGCCAATGTCTCTGAACGATTCAGCTTAAATGAGATATCGTTTACGGCGATAACTTCCTGGCGTTTGAAAAAACCGGTAGGATTAATATAGGTTTTTCCTAAACCTTCCACACGCAATAATGGTTGAGCGAGTGTCTTTACTGCAGTATCACTTATTTCTTCAGACATTTTTTGCCTTGTAATTCTTCAATATTTAGGGGAAAGTGACAACTAAACATATGGCCTTTTATCTTTTGCATTTTCGGCGTGATAACACAGTTTTTTTGTGCATTAGGACAACGTGGCCCGAGGCGACAACCTATGGGTAAATGGTGCAATAATGGCACCTGGCCTGCGAGCGTGTTTAATCTGGCCTTATGGGGAAGGTCTTGGCTAAAGTCGGGATTAGCGCGAAGCAGTGCATCGGTATAAGGGTGATGCGTGTGGTTAAAAACCTGTTCCCGAGTGCCACTCTCAACCATCTGGCCACAATACATGACCGTCATGGTGTCTGCGAGCAAACTGACGGTTTCCAGATCATGGCTGATCAATAAAATGGTTGTATGGGATAATTTGTTTAGCTTATCTAATAATCGTAAAATTTGGTTCTGTGTTTTCGGTTCCATTGCTGTTGTTGGCTCGTCAGCAATCAATAACCGAGGTTTATTGGCAATTGCCATGGCTATCATCACTTTTTGGCAGAGTCCTTCAGAGAGCTCAAAGGGGTAGCTATTCATGACTTTTTTATGGTCTTTCACCCCCACCTTATGCAGTAATGCAATGGCTTGTTTTTTGCGCCAGTTAAAACGTTGCCAAAAATGACCCACAAACTGATCACAGGGTATCGCCTCAGCAAGTTGATCTCCGGCTTTTTCTGATGGATCCAGGTGAGCGGCTGCATCCTGGAAGATCATGGATATTTCCTTTCCCATGACTCGGCGGCGCTGTACGGGCGTTAGGTTGAGCAGATCAATATCGCCTAAACGGAGTCGATCGGCCTGAATGCGCCAGTTATCTTTAGTTATGCCCATGATGGCCTTGGCAACTAAGCTTTTTCCTGAGCCTGATTCACCAACAAGGCCACGAACTTCGCCATCAGCCAGAGTGAGGTTAAATTTATCTACCGCTTTTAAAATACCTTGTGGGGTTTCAATCTCAATCGTGAGATTACGGATATCCAGCAGTGCCATTAATCAACTCCAGCAATAACTGATTGTCTTAAGCTTTCACCAACCAGATTAACAATAAAAATAGTTAACAAAATAGTAAAACCCGGCAAAATAACGGTCCAGGGTGCAATAAATACCAGATCTGCAGCACCGGAAAGCATGGTACCCCACTCTGAGAGAGGGCGTTGTGCTCCTAAGCCTAAAAATCCCAATGCACTTATATCAATTATAGCAGATGAGATTGCGCGGGTTACTAGGTTAACCAAGGTATCCATCATGTTAGGAAGTACCCCGTAGCGGATAATGTGATAATTGTTCGCCCCATCAAGCTTTAGCGCTATAATATATTCTTTTTGTAATTCGTGATAGACAGAAAGATAGACGCCACGAATGAACTGTGGGATCAGAGCAAGTAATATGGCGATCAAACTGTGCGCTAAACCTGGCCCAAGCACTGAAATGAAAATAATCGCCAGGAGCAATGAGGGGATAGATAAGGCGGTATCCATGATGTGATGCAGGATACTGGAGAGTAAACCGCGGCTAATTGCAGCGGCAATGCCGATTGAAGTCCCTATGATTAAGGCGATAAAGCTAATAAGTAAAGCATTGCCAAAGGTGAGACGTAGTCCATACAGCAGGCGAGACATAATGTCTCTGCCAAGATCATCAGTCCCAAGAAAATAATCAACGGTACCTTGTTCATCCCATGATGGCGGTTGCAGCAATAAATGTGCCTGCCGTAAGTCTGGAGAGTGCGGGGCGATTAAAGGCGAAAATACCAATAAGAACAATAATAAACCGAGTGCCCAGAGTGCTGCCATGGCAACCTGCTGTGAGGAGTAATGTTTCCACGTCTGCTCAAGCGGTGACAGAATATGTTCATCTGCAAAGACATTAATATTGGGCATAAATCTCTTTCCTGCGAATGGGATGAATAACCACGGTTAAAATTTCAGTCAGCACATTAGCCGTAATAACGAAAATGGATACTGTCAGCATGCCGCCTTGGATCGCTGCGTGATCCTGCTGATAAATGCTGGTGATAAGCCAACGGCCAATACCCGGCCACGAAAATACAGCTTCAGTAACCATTGCGGTGGTTAACACGGTACTAAATTGTAGTCCCAGGTGTGGCAGCATATTGGGAATCGCATTTCGTAACACGTGGCGCATAATAATTTGTTGTTTACTCAGTCCCTTACTAGCGGCAGCTTTAATATATTTCTGTTTCATTACCTCACTGACATGATTACGCATTTGGCGAATGACTTCTGTTGTGGGCACCGTTGCCAGTACCAACGTCGGTAGAACCAGATGCCTTAAGGCGTCAAAAAATGCCTCATGTCTATAGGGGGTATCAGAAATAAGTGTATCAATGAGCGCGAAACCAGTGACGGGTTCAATTTCATAGAGCAGGTTAAGGCGGCCAGTTACTGGTAACCAGCTCCAGTTGAGTGCAAAGTACATCATAACCAGCAGTGCCAACCAGAATACTGGTACGGAAAAGATAAATAATGAAATCCCCATAATGGTGCTATCTAGCGAGCTCCCTCTTTGCATACCTGCAATAGTTCCGATTGGCACACCTATCAAAAGGGATAGCACAAAGGCGCTAAAACAAAGTTCAAGCGTAGCGGGAAAAACGATTAAAATTTCATCCATGACGGGTTTACCAGAGCCACTACTGATACCTAAATCCCCGTGGCTAATCGCGACGAGGTACTGTAAGTACTCATTGAAGAGGTTACTGTCGAAAACGAGACCACCAGAGACACGGCTACGCAGATAAAAACCAATCAGTGTAAGCACGGTGATTGTAATGGCTAACAAGTTAATTCGTCGTATTATATAAAATAACATAATCTTTATTGCCGCACTGTATTAGTAAAATTAATACCGCCAAAAGCGGTGGTTTCGACACCCTCGAGATCACTGCTGTAAGCATGAATGCGCAGAGAGTGTGCAAGGGGAATAAGCGGTAACTCTTGCTGGATGATTTCTTGGGCTCGGTAGTAGAGCGTGACGCGCTCAATATATTCGCTTTCCGTGAGTCCCTGATTGATCAGTTCATCAAACTCTGAATTGCACCAGCGGCTATAATTGGAACCAGTGTTGATAGCATTACAGCTTAATTGGGAACGAAAGAAATTATCGGGATCATTATTATCAGCGACCCAACCAAGCAGAAAGCTATCATGATCTGCTTGTTTGAGTTTCTTTTCCATTAGTTTCCGTTGATATTTCAAAATTCGCACCTTAATACCAATCTGCGCCAGCTCAGATTGAATTAACTCTGCCATTTTAACTGCATCCGGGTTATATACCTGGGACGATTTAAGCGCCATGATATCCATGCTAAAGCCATTGGGGTAACCGGCTTCTATGAGGAGCTGCCGCGCGTAGGCAAGGTTATATTTATAGTTTTTAAGGTAAGGGTTATAAGCCCAGGATACCGGGGGCAAAATCGATTTAGCGCCGACACCTGTATTATAATATACCGCTTGTAAAAGCGTTTCTTGATTAATTGCATGCGCTAGTGCGCGTCTGATCTTAGGATTATTAAAGGGTACTTTTTCCGTATTAAAGCCCCAGTAAGCGACGTTGTAGCCAGTCTCTACCGATATGTTAACTCGCTCATTTTGGCTGATCACAGAAACTTGACTCGCTGCCGGATAAGCCATGATGTCACATTCTTTAGTTAATAATTTAGCCAGGCGTGATGAAGCATTAGGGGTAATATCAAACACGAGTTGTTCGATGCTTGCCGGTTTACTCCAGTATTGGTCGTGACGTTTATAGCGAATAAAATTATCTGGTCGGTATTCTTTAAACTTAAATGGACCTGTGCCGATGGGCAGATTATCGATGTCAGCCTGTTTGTTACGCTCAGTGAGGGTCTCGGCATATTCAGCAGATAAAATAACGCTAAAATCACTGGCTAAATTGGCAATGAAAGAAGAATCGGGACGGGCTAGTTTAAACTCAATCGTATAATCATCAATTTTAGTCAAAGATTGGATCTGCTGGTCGAGTTCAATACCCTCAAAAAAAGGGTACCCGGTAGCAGAAACAGCGTGGTAACTGTTATTTTTATCAATCACCCGAGCAAAACTAAAGATCACGTCGTCAGCATTAAATTGTCGCGTTGGAGTGAAATAATCCGTTTGGTGAAAATTCACATCCTTACGTAAAAAAAAGCGATAAACTAATCGATCTGGGGATACAACCCAGTCAATGGCAAGACCCGCTTTAAATTGTTGCGTATTCGGATCGATAAACAGCAACCGATCATAGAGAGGGTTCGTTGTCGCATCAAGCGTTACATTAGACGTTGTTGTTTGCGGATTAAATGAGCTTGGGCTGCCTTCAGTGCAATAAGTCAGTCCATTGAGCTTAATCTTAGTCTGTTCACCACAACCCGAAAGATATAAACAAGCGGTTATAGAAAGCGTGTATTTAATAAAATTTAAAATGTTCATATTGTTTAATCACGATTACTCACCTGTATAATTTATCATTAAGCTAATGCTCAACCAAGCAAATCTGATCGTTTATACCATAATAGTTAAATTTTGATGGAAGATAGTTAAATTATGAGGTAAAAAACGCACTTAGTGAAGCCCCCAGTAGCACAGTTCGTTAATAAATCAAATGAAGTGGAGTGTAATTAACTTGTAAAAGGTTATATGAAAGTGACGATGTAGTTAATGGTTGTATTAATGGGATATAAATGGGGTATATACATGCTATTATAAGCGAATAGTGTTTTATTGTGGTTGTTTGCATGCGTCTGGAATTAATCTGTGAAGATAGAGTTGGGATAAGTCGGGAAATTCTCGACTGTTTTTTAGCGAGAGGTATTAATTTATCTGCGATTGAAATCCAGCAACCGGACCGCGTATTTATTAAATCCCCAAGTCTTATCTTTTCCGACTTACAAGCCTTGATGGCCAGTTTACGGCGGGTGCATGGCGTCCGAGATGTGAAAACTGTCGGTTATCTCCCGTCTGAGTTAGAGCATCAAGAGATCCAAACACTCGTAACGAATTTGCCTGATATTGTTTTTTCGGTTGATGTTAAGGGCGTTGTTTCGCTGGTTAATACACCCGCTCTCGATGCGTTGGGACTTCCTGAGTCTCAGGTTAAAGGACGCTGCATCAGCCATTTCGTTAAAGGCTTTTCGATTGTCAAATGGCTTGAGGCGCACGAAGTTTTTGCCCAGAGCCAGAAATTGACTTTATTGGAGGAGGATTATCTGGCTGATATTCTGCCATTGACGATTGCTACCGATGTGAGTCAGGTTAACCTGGTTAGATCGAGTCTTGATGTTGATGCCAATGCCAATGAACTGGTGGGGGCGGTGATCATTCTTAAATCTGTCAATCGAATCGGTAAGCAATTTAACTTTTTACGCACTTTTCAATTTGCTGCTTTTGATGTGATCCATGCTAAAAGTGACAAAATGAAAGGCTTGGTTAACGCCGCAAAGAAGTTGGCAATGCTCGATGCGCCGTTACTTATTCAAGGTGAGACCGGGGTCGGTAAAGAATTAATCGCCAAAGCTTGCCATCAGGTGAGTGAACGGGCACAGCATCAATTTCTTGCGCTCAATTGCGCTGCTATGCCTGATGCTGTAGCGGAGTCTGAGTTATTTGGTGTGGTGACCGAAGACGGTGAAACAAAACGCGGTATTTTTGAATTAGCAAATGAGGGTTCCGTGTTACTGGATGAAATTGGTGACATGTCCTCTCACCTGCAGACTAAATTCTTACGCTTATTGGAAACGGGAAGTTTCAGACGTGTGGGCGATGAACAGGAAGTGCGTGTTGATGTACGCATCTTTTGTACGACTCAAAATGATCTGGCTAAATTAATTAGCGAAGGGAAATTTCGTCAAGATCTATATTATCGTCTTAGCGTATTGTCAATAACAGTGCCTGCACTGCGTGAAAGAAAAGAGGATATTATTCCCCTGTGTTATTCCTTTTGCGCTGTTTTTAGTCATGAATTACAGCGTAGCAAACCGCAATTAAGCCGCAATGTACTTGATATTCTGCAATCATACCCTTGGCCCGGTAATGTGCGAGAGTTACGTAATGTACTCTATCATGCCATAACACTACTCGATGGTGATGTACTTAACCCGTGTGATTTAAATTTGCCTAAAGTAATTGATACTCATTATGACGAAGCATTATTTGATGGTTCGTTGGATGAGGCATGCAAGCGTTTTGAAAAACTATTGCTGCAGCGACTGTACCCTTCTTATCCAAGTACTCGGCAATTGGCTAAGCGATTAGGGGTATCACATACTGCTATCGCAAATAAATTACGTGACTACCAAATTACGAAAAAGTAATTTCATCCATTTTACCTATCCCTGCCAATTTAATTATTTCAACTATGCTGATTAATAATGGCCTGTATTTTAGTTATGCGGGTTACATTTTTGGGATAGGAGCTGATTGACAATATGGACCGCCTTATGGATTTGGTTATTGTTATGATTGCAACGGTGGGGAGTCTCTTGATGATGGCAGCTAGAGTTAATGCTGAGATATCCCCTTTTATGGCTAAATATGTCGTTTATTATCACGATGTAAAATTTGGTCACAGTGAGCGAACACTCCGGAAGCTAAATAACTCTGATTATAAATTGACCAGTCAGGCGTCAGTCTTGCTGGGGTCTGGCCGTTATGAAAATAATTCCTGGTTTAAGTTACAAGCGGGTAAGGTGACCGCTCAGCGGTATAAGCATAAATCCAGTGTTGTCGGTTTCACTACTGTATCATCCGCTATTTTTGATGATAGGGGCGGTGTGGTGATGCATTACGATGATAAGAAAGTCAAACTCGCTATACCTTCTCATGCTGTAGATATGGGGGCACTGACTATTTTGTTACAGAATGATCTGAAATTAGGTAAGCAGGCGTTTGATTATGAATGGGTGTTTGAAGGCGAGCTTGAAACTGTCGAATTACAGTATATAGGCAAGGAAATGATCGACACTATTTTCGGTCAAATGGACGCTATTAAGCTGAAACAAGTGGCAAAGAAAAAACGTATTTCTTATCTCTGGTTTGTGCCGAAGTTGGATTATCAGTTGGTAAAAATAGAAGTGTATAAAAGTAGTAAGCGTTGGGGTTCGTTACAATTAATCGACTTGAAATTTAGGTGAAGGAAGCAGGCACGTTAAGGCGTACCTGCAGGAGGAGTATTATCGGGATTTATGGTGATAAACGATCTACCCGCCAATCTTCACCCTCTTTTACATAATTAAAGCGATCGTGCAGACGATCAGCTTTTCCCTGCCAAAACTCAATGCTGGTTGGTTTTACCAGGTAACCCCCCCAAAACTCGGGCAAGGGTACTTCCTGGTTGCTAAATTTATCGGTGAAAAATTTAACCTGTTTTTCTAAATCTTTGCGAGAGTCAATCACAGAACTTTGTTTTGAGGCCCATGCGCCAATACGACTACCACGTGCTCTCGATTGGAAATAGGCATTGGAGTCTGACTCTGATATTTTTTCTACCACACCCTGAATACGAACTTGACGCTGTAAAATATTCCAGTGAAAAGTCA
>JBLHPA010000086.1:0-12223 GCA_047628235.1 Moritella sp. | reverse complement strand
GCGAGTCGAATGCCATAAGAGCGAGTCGAAAGCCGAATGCACTCAAGACCCGGGTTGCCCATCAAGTCAGAAAAACTGAGCACTGATGCACCAATCCAGTGCGGTACAACCTGATTAAGCACAGTCATTACGCTTGTTTGGTTGTCACCCACAGCGGCCAACCGCCTGTCTACCGCAGTTGCAGGCTGAAATTAGATTAAAAATGTGAACTTGGCCGCCTTTTTGCTTTATTTAACATGAGACTGAATGAAAGCAAACAAGGATGACCGCATGCCAAAGTTAGAATTAACACCAAAATGGGTAAAAACAACCTGTCCCTACTGTGGCACCGGTTGCGGTGTTGAAGCGCAACTTAATCAAGATAAATCGGTCACCATTCGCGGTGATGAATCGCACCCAACCAATTTAGGTAATCTTTGCTCCAAAGGCTTGGCATTGGCAGATACACTGGTACCAGAAGGGCGGCTCACCGAGTGTTTCGTTCGGGGTCAAGCCCAGAGCATGGAAACCACATTAAGCTACGTGGCGGCGTCATTTAGTAATATCATTGCTGAACACGGCCCGGATGCGGTGGCTTTTTATGTATCCGGTCAGCTGTTAACCGAAGATTACTACGTTGCCAACAAGCTGATGAAAGGCTTTATTGGCAGCAGTAACATCGACTCTAATTCCCGCTTATGTATGTCTTCGGCGGTGGTAGCGCATAAACGCGCTTTTGGTGAAGATGCCGTACCTGCCTGTTATGCCGATATCGAAAAAGCTGAACATATCTACTTGGTGGGCTCGAATTTAGCCTGGTGTCACCCGATCCTATTTCGTCGTATTAAGCAGGCCAAACTGGTTAACCCGGCTCTACAGATCACCGTCATCGATCCACGCCGGACAGATACCTGTGATATTGCTGATCTGCATTTAGCTATCCGACCTGGGACTGATGTGGCGCTGTATAACGGGTTATTTGCGTTTTTAGATCAGGAAAATGCCTGTGATTTGGCGTATATTTCACAGCATACGGAAGGCTTTTCACAGGCGCTGTTGCCGGCCCGCGAATCAACGCCGAGTTGGGCTGAACTCGCCATTTTTTGTAATCTGGCACTGGATGACATGCTGGGTTTCTTCCGCAGTTTTGTCAATACAGAGAAAACCCTGACGCTGTTTAGCCAGGGGGTCAATCAGTCCACCAGCGGCACCAATAAAGTCAATGCCATCATTAATTGCCATCTGGCAACGGGCCGCGTTGGTAAACCCGGAGCAAGTCCCTTTTCCATTACCGGTCAACCGAATGCGATGGGCGGCAGGGAAGTAGGGGGACTCGCCAGTATGCTCGCCGCGCACATGGATTTTACCCCGGAGAGTCATGCGCTGGTTAGCGAGTTCTGGCACACCGATAAACTGGCCACGGAAAATGGCGCGAAAGCCATCGATATGTTTGATCAGGTACATCAGGGTAAGATCAAGGCGATCTGGATCATGGGCACCAATCCGGTGGTGAGTTTACCGGACTCAGACAAGATCCAGCAGGCATTACTTAACTGTCCATTAGTAGTGGTGTCAGACTGTATTGCCAAATCGGATACCATCGCCTGCGCGGATGTACTGCTACCAGCACAGGGCTGGGGCGAGAAAACCGGTACAGTAACCAATTCAGAGCGCTGTATTTCACGGCAGCGCGGCTTCTTACCGAGTCCGGGAGATGCAAAACCGGATTGGTGGTTGCTGGCAGAAGTGGCGAAACGAATGGGCTTTACTAAAGAGTTTAGCTTTACAGATGAAGCTGAAGTGTTTGCTGAATTTGCCCGTATGACTGGTTTTCAGCAAGATAAATATCCACGTGGGCTTGATATCGCGGTCTTGGCTGAGCAGGATTATCACCAGCATCAGCCCCTGCAGTGGCCGATTAAACTGGATCTATCACAATCAAGAGTACAATCGGATCAAGTGCTAACGGCTGACGATCTTGCTGCTCAGTCACAAGCGCGGTTATTTGGTGATGGCCACTTTGCTACCGCGTCTGGCAAGGCTAATTTTATCCCTTTATATTATAAATCAGCCGCCAGTGAAGTGTGCCAGGATTACCCTATGGTATTGAATACTGGCCGAAACCGAGATCAGTGGCACAGCATGAGCCGAACCGGACTGGCGACCAAGCTAAATGGCCATATGCCTGAACCCTTGTTATCTATCAGTCCACAGGATCTGGCTGAGCGGGGTATTGTTGATGCCAGCCTGGTTGAAGTCGAAAGCCTGCAAGGTAAATTATTGGTGCGCATTCACGCTACTTCGGGACAAAATACAGGGGCGTTATTTATGCCTATTCACTGGAGTCGGCAGAATGCCAGCGCAGGGGCAATCTCCAGCCTGGTTGCTAGCCACACCGATCCCTTGTCTGGACAACCAGAGAACAAGTATACCCCGGTACGGGTAAATGAATGGTCCCATGCATCGCGCGCGGCACTGTGGAGTCAACGTCGTTTGCAAGTAGCCAAATCATTGCCAGTGGCTGAATATTGGGTGGAACGTCGGCTTGAACAGGGGTTTTTATATTACTTGGCCAGCGTAGCAGCACCCGAGGTATTTTTTCAGCAGTTAAAACATGCCTTACATAATAATTATATGGAAAAACAGGTCGACTATGCCAATGCGGCGGAGCAGAAGTATCGCTTTGCGATGAGCCTGCAGGATAATTTAGATATCAGCTTGATGGTGACACCCGCAGATGATCAAGATGATGCATCCTGGTTGGCGAGTCTGACGATGATAATGCCTGATGCTGGCTTGCGTGCGACCCTTAAGGGAGAAGCGGCAACACCCGCCAGTCGTATGGTGTGTGCCTGTCACCAGGTAACGGAATATGCTATTAGTCAGGCGGTAGCGGACGGTGCAGATACCGTTGAAGCAGTCGGACGTTGCAGTAAAGCCGGTACTGGTTGTGGCTCCTGCATCCCAGAAATAAAACGGGTAATTGCGACTTGTGAGCTGGCGGTTAGCCTGTGATGGGTAAATTATCAATAGCTTTAGTCACAACTTATTTGGCACTAATACCGCCGTTAGCCGATGCCGCGAGTTAAACTTTATTGGGGGTTATACGAAGGCCAAAAAAAATATTGAGCGCAACGAGCAAGCTCTCTGTATTGACTCGGTAAGAGCTAGCTCGAATGGTGTGCATGCTTTTTAGTCCGGTTTAACGTTTACGCCAGATGGTCATTTCTGACACTGAGTGTTGGAATTTTCGCTTAGTTTCACGGATAACAAATGGGATTTCCTTCACCGCCACCAGTTCAAATTTGCCGATTAATGTTTCGGTAAGACCATCAAGTGTGGTGAAGTTCTCGCCTTTTACTTTGAGGCCGCCTAGCCATTTATCTTTCGATGTGTAGTCTTCAAGCCAAGTATAAGGCGAGATGATCACCAGATAACCGCCTTGATTGATGCGTTGATGAATTGTGTCCAAGAACACTTTAGGATCGCCCAATCTATCAATTAAATTTGCGGCATAAACCAGATCATAACCAGAGTACTGAGATTTGAGATTACAGGCATCGCCTTGGGTAAAAGTGATCTTATTTGCTTCGTTTTGATAGCCCAGTTCAGTCAAACTGACGCTCTTGAATTCTTGTAAATCGCCTTCGGTGCAGATGGCGTAATGTTTTTCCCCCTGTTCGGTAAGGGCGTAAGCTTGCTGGATAAAGCGGGCAGAAAAGTCGATAGCATCTACTTGGTCGAAGACTTTAGCCAGCTCAAAACTGGCGCGACCAACTGAGCAACCGATATCTAGCGCTTTAGCTCTGTGATTCAGCTGAATTTCGTTGAGCGCCTGAACGACGCCGTTAACACAGAAGTTTGCTACATCAAAATATTCGGCTCCGTAATGGAACTCGAGGTATTGAGATACCATCTGGTCAGTTTCGTATACGCTCAACTCGGCCATTTTAGCGGGTTCTTGTGAAGATTCGACATAACGAAATCCAGCATGTTGGTAAAAATGGCGACGAAATGCATAGCGAGATGAGCGAATGACTTCGTTGCCAGTAGATATCCAGGAGCCTCCTTTGATTAGATTATGCTTACCATTGAAGGTGGGGACCGAAAAATCATCGTACAGCGGGTGGACCGTAAAACCATTGAAGCTGTTAATGGGCGTCTCTGTCCACTCCCATACGTTGCCGATAATATCGAAAAAACCATTATTTTCAAAGCGGTTAACCGGACAGGATGAGGCGTAATAGGCCAGTGAAATGTTCCCTGGGACCTCTTGCCATTCTGGTGCATCGTCTGCAATATTTTCTCTTAACAGGTACCACTCTGCTTCGGTTGGGAGTCTGATACTGCGCTGGCTTTGAGAGGTTTTCCAATTACAAAATGCTTTGGCTTCTAGTTGATTTACTTCAACGGGCCAGTTCATTGGCAGCGGAATTTCTTCGGTGAGATTGCGCTGAAACCATTTGCCGTTATCCTTGCGCCAAAAGCGTGGCATTTGCGCTTTTGTGTAGCGAAGCCAGTGTTGGCCTTCCTCGGTCCAATAACTCAGAGTGAGATAGCCCCCTGCTTTGACAAAACGGAGGAACTCTTGGTTTGATACTAAAAATTTAGCCGCTTTAAAGTCAGTCACCTTGAAGCTCTTGCTGCCGTATTCGTTATCCCAGCCGTAGGTGAGATCTTGTTCTGATTTTCCCAACGTGATATTTTTTCCTGTGACCGATAAGAGCTGATTTGGCTCTGCTACGCCATGATCATGACATGGCTGCCATTGTAGCTGTGGTTTCAGAACGCTTAAGGGAAGTTGCCTGAGGATGACCGATGAGGTTTCTAAATGAATGCGTTCATGCTCTATGCCCATCAAGATGATCCAGGCTGGACAGTTTGGTGTAATAGGGAGGGGAAGTGGCATTTGGTCTATCACCCGATTGACTATTTTATTCACTTTCTGACGGTAAGTACGTACTTCCGTGATACTTGGCCACTGGTAATGGGTATTATTTAAATCATCCCATGACATCTCATCGACGCCAATGGCAAACATGGACTCAAAATGGTCATTTACTCGTTCATCAACCAATTTACTCAGGGTGAGTTTGTTGATGTAAAAGGTTGCAGTATGACCAAAATAGAAAATGAGTGGGTGTCGCAGTGGCTCAGCCTTTAGGTAGTATGCAGAGTCCGTATTAATGATATCAAATAAGGATTCATACAGTGCCCAAGTTTGATTAAAGTACTGTTTCAGTTCGTGACGTTTGGCCTCCGGGCTTGAACCCGTTAAAAGTAAGGTTTGCAAGATCTGTGTCATATAGATATCCATTGTTCGGTCAAAATAACCGTATGCCATCGCAATACGGACTCTGTTAAAGGTAAGTGCAACAGAGTAAACTTTTAACCTAATAGTTTAGACCATCAATACAAGACCGATGCTTGATGCCGTAATTCCAAATTACCTTCAGACAATTTTGCTCGCAATAGGGTTAGCATAATTTGTTGTATTATGACAAATTATTCCCATTCTCCCATGATAATATGTGCAGTGAATACTCTTACACCAGCTCTTAAGCTATTTTTAAACTGGTAAAATATAGGCATAAACAGTAACAAAATGACAAGCACTGCCAAGTAAGACAAACAGGTGCCAGATGGCATGGTTGTAGGGGATCTGTTTTCCTGCATAAAAAATGGCACCAACTGAATAGGTAATACCACCGGCTACCAGCCAGTATAAGGCGCCGGTTGTCAACTGGGCGAGCAGTTCATCGCCGGCAAAAATAATTAACCAGCCCATCGCTAAATAAAAAAACAGTGAGATTTTTTTGAATTTTTCTGCCCAGTAGATCTTCGCGATAATACCAAATAGTGCCATAGACCACACAATACCAAAGAGAGTCCAGCCCAGTCCGTCCCTTAGCTCAATGAGTAATAATGGTGTATAAGTTCCCGCAATTAATAGGAAGATAGCGCAGTGATCCAGCGTTTTTAGCTTGGCTTTAACGTCCGGTTTTGAGGCGTAGTGATAGCAAGTGGAAGCCAGGAACAGTAAAAATAGGGATGTACCATAAATGCTGGAACTGACAATGCGCCAGGGATCCGCCTGCTGCACAGATGGGATGAGCAAGGCGATAAGTGCAGCAATGCTTAGCAGGGCTCCGATGAGGTGAGACCAAGTATTAGCCGCTTCTTCTTTTACACTGTACGGCGGTGCTATTGTTATAGGTGTTATTGCTGACGGTGCGGTGGGGGATGCTGGCATTTGTGGCATAAAGTCTTCCCTGATTATGTGTTAATTTTTAGGCTTACAAGTGTATGCTTAAATTATTTGAATTGAAAGTATGATATTAAATTCAGTTATTTAGTTTTTTAAACGCATTAAACTATTATTCTAGGTAATTAATTTGAAGTTATTAACTCAAACTATCAACTTAACCGATTAACTTCATGCTTTGAATTAGGTCATCTCTTGGTTTGCTGATTTCTGTATTTTAAATGGTCATAGGTATATATCCACGGGCAGCGGCTTATGAATAATTAGGGAAAACAATGACATTTATCCGAAGGGCGATGAAAGTACTCATGTGGGGTCTACTAATCCTATTGCTAACCGTAGTGGGCGGACATTATTACTGGTCCCAACCGAAGACGGACTATCCGGTTATAAATATTACTATCCAGACCCGATTAGCCGACAAGGTGAAAGAAACCTCCTCACTTGCCCTGCTGAATGGTCAGATTTGGACCACTAATGACAGTGGTGATAGGGCTAATTTATATCAGATTAATGCGCTGACTGGGCTGGTGGTTAAGCAAGTAAACATTGCTGGCGTGGGCAGTTATGACTGGGAGGCATTGGCGCAGGATGAGAATAAACTGTATGTAATTGATTGTGGCAATAATAAAGGAACCAGAAAAAGTCGCAGTATTATTAGTGTTGAGAGTCTGGCGCTACTTGCGGCAGAAGATGGAGGAAAATTAGCCGCCAGTGGTGTTGACCGGTTTACCATGGCGGATAAACCGCAACAATCGCTGACGATGTTTTTTCATGATTATGATTGTGAGGCCGCAACTGTCGTTGGTGATCAATTGTGGATCTTCAGCAAGAATTGGGTGGATTTTAAGAGTAGGCGTTATAGTCTGGATTTAGTAAATCTAACGGGTAATGTTTCTGCATTGACATCATTACCAGAATTGCCGCCTGTACAGGCATTGGAGCCGCAGCAGGAGTTAGACGTTGCTGGCTTAATCACGGCAGCGGATTTTAATGCGGTTACCGGGCAATTGGCCCTACTCGGTTACAGTGAGAACCTGATCTACAAGCAGCCTTTCATCTGGCTGGTTCCCGTACAGGACAAGCAGGTTGATTGGCAGCAGGCACGACGCTTTAATTTGGCCCCTTACGGTCAGTGGGAGAGCATCGCTTGGCGAGGTGATCACGAATTACTGGTAACCGCGGAAGCGGCATGGGGAGACGCCGGTAGATTCGGAGTTGTTGAATTGGGTTTGTTCACCACGTTAGATTAATATCATGTTAAATTGTATTATATTAGCGAAAGTTATCGATTTGAGCGGAATAAGTTGGGGGATATTTTTTGCCTTTGGGCGTAACATATCTCACGTACTTAAGGCGCTCTGTGAATAACATTTTTGGAATCATCTGTTTTTGAATAGAGTACCTGAGCCAAGTATGCAAGACGAACAGCACGACTACCAAGATTTAATTAGCATTTTTAATCACACATTTTTAAGCCGTTTCAATACGAAATTAGAGAAAGGTGGCGATGAACCGATTTATTTGCCCGCCACGACTGCTTATGAGCAGTATGTCAGTTGCGAATTTAACCGGATCATCTTTGCCCATGGTTTTTATGCCAGTGGGTTACACGAGATCGCACACTGGTTAGTGGCAGGCATTGAACGCCATAACTTGGTTGATTTTGGTTATTGGTATATTGCCGATGGTCGTAATGAGGCGCAGCAAACGGCGTTTGAAAAAGTAGAAATAGTGCCACAGGCAATAGAATGGATATTATCTGTTGCGGCCGGCTTTCATTATAAAGTCAGCGCAGATAACTTGTCAGGGATAACCCCGGATAGATTGGGGTTTCAGCATAAAATTTATGACCGAGTAATACTTTACTTGGAAAATGGACTTTCCGCCAGAACGCAGGCACTCGTGGTTGCGTTACAGGCATTTTATCAAACTAAACCGATCCAACTCGCGGACTTTGAATATCGGGGTATGTATGCGCGTAACGCCGTTTAAACTGGGTGTTATCGTCAACCCTATCGCAGGTGTGGGTGGCAGCATGGCGCTCAAGGGCAGTGATAATGTGGCGCAGCATGCGTTAAGCCTGGGCGCAGTGCCGCAGGCAAACAATCGCATGGCGCAGGCATTGAAGCAATTTCTCGATCTGTCTGAGCGGGTGACTGTTGTTACCGCCGCGGGTGAAATGGGGCAGCGCTGTTGCAGCGAACTCGGATTTACGGTTGATGTGGTTTATCAGCCCCAAGCTGAACAGACCACAGAACACGATACCCATTCGGCGGTTGCGGCTTTGTTGGAACAAGATATTGATCTGCTGCTGTTTGCGGGTGGGGACGGTACGGCGCGAGATATCTGCAGTCGTATTGTCGATACGGTGCCGGTGTTAGGTGTGCCAGCGGGGTGTAAAATTCACTCCGGGGTGTATGGCGTGACGCCGAAAGCGGCGGGTTGCGTGGTGCGCAAGTTGATCCTGGGTGAGCTGGTCACGCTGACCGATGCCGATGTCATGGATATTGATGAAGACGCTTTTCGCCGCGGCAAGGTGAAAGCGAAGCGTTATGGTGAAATGACGGTGCCGACCGCATTGCGTTATGTGCAGAGTGTCAAAATGGGCGGGGTAGAGTCAGATGAGTTGGTGCTTGCTGATATTGCGGCCGACGTCATGGCTGATATGGAAGATGAATATTACATCATGGGTTCGGGTTCTACGGTGGCGTTTACCATGGCAGAACTGGGACTGGATAATACACTGCTGGGGGTGGACGTGGTGCATCAACATGCGTTGATTGCAGCCGATCAGACTGCAGCTGAACTGCTGGCACTGACCAAGGATAGACCCTGTAAGTTAGTGATCACCTTAATCGGTGGCCAGGGGCATCTTTTTGGCCGTGGCAACCAACAACTTTCGCCTGAGTTGATTAAAAAAATAGGCAAAAAAAATATTATTGTACTGGCGACCAAGACTAAATTGGCTGCGCTGGAAGGACGTCCCTTAATTGTTGATACAGGGGATGTTGAATTAGACTTGGCTTTATCGGGTTTTATTCGTGTAACCACAGGTTATCGTGATTACATCATGTATCGTATTGCTAACCCTGAATATGAGGATTAATCATTGTCTAAAACTACATATCAAAGCAAATTAATGGAAATGCTTGATGGATTTGTAGAACAAGGAACGTCGGAACAACTATTCGCAGCTAATTATTTACATGGACATGTTTCATTTGCGACAGGTAAATGTGAAAATATGGGTAAAATTTATCCCCATGACATTAAGTTTCAGGTCATTCAGAGTTTACGTGATGCCCTGGTCACTGATGAGCTGACACCTAAGAAGCAGGAATCTGTGCTGAATATGTGGGATGCGATCAATAAACATTGATATTCGATTGCAATGATTATGTATAAATAAAAAGCCAGCAATGTGATTGCTGGCTTTTTTTATACGTTATGTTGATGATTCAGAGCCTGTTCGATGTAAGATCACCATGGAGCGTCCTATTGTATGATAGTTATCACTTACACACTTGTTCGAATTTGACTCGGGCAGTTGCGTTGAGTTGGTATCACATATTAGCTGCCAGGCCTGCGAACCTGAGGGTAGCTGGAAGTCAACAGCCACATCACCCTGATTAAATAACAGCAGTAATTCATTGCCGGCGACTCCCAGACCAAGGTGCAGAGCCAGACTGGTTTTATGATCCCAATCGGCCTGTTGCATCTTCGTGCCATTACTGCAGTACCAGTAGATACGATTGGCATGGCGGTCGTCGCCGCTGAATGCCTGAATGAAGGGTAACATATACTGCTTACGTGCCTTTACCATCGCACTGAGCCAGTCTTGGAATGCCTGCTTAATGTCATTCATCTGCCAGTTGAGCCAGCTGATCTCATTATCCTGGCAGTACGCATTATTATTCCCGCTCTGACTGTGGGAAACCATGTCTGCAGCAAGTAAATGTGGAATGCCGAAGCTAAATAGCAAGGTGGCCATTAAATTGCGCTTCTGTTTTTGTCGCAGGGCAATAATAGCCCGGTTGTCGGTGTCACCCTCTGCGCCACCGTTATAAGATCGGTTATCACCGTGGCCATCACGATTGTTCTCTCCGTTAGCGAGATTATGCTTGTCATTGTAAGACACCAGATCGCGCAGGGTAAAACCATCATGATAGGTAATGTAATTAACACTGAGCTTGTGTGGCCAGCGGCTGCCACTGAAAAAATGACGCGACCCCATAATACGCGTGGCCAGATCTTTCAGATAACCGGCATCGCCACGCCAGAAACTGCGCACCGTATCGCGAAACTTGTCATTACATTCATTCCAACCGTCGGGAAAATAACCCAGCTGGTAACCATTGGGTCCAATGTCCCAGGGTTCGGCAATTAACTTGGTTTGTTGTAACTGTGGATCTTGCGCTACGGCTTGAAAAAATGCCGCCTGCGGATTGAAGCTATCGCCATTACGTCCCAACGTTGCTGCCAGATCAAAGCGAAAACCATCGATATGATATTCTTTAACCCAGTGACGCAGGCTGTCCATCACCAAATTGAGACTGGCCTGATGACTGAGATTTAGCGTGTTACCACAACCGGTATGGTTTTTAAATCCAGCCTTATCTTGTAAATAATACCGGCTGTCGAGCGCTTTTAAATTAAAGATGGGATCGTCAATACCACCCTCAGCGGTATGGTTATATACCACATCAAGAATGATTTCTATGCCGTTTCTGTGTAGCTCCCGCACTGCAGTTTTCAGCTCGATTACCGCATTTTTCTCAGCAAAACGGGGGTCGGGTGCCATAAATACCAGTGGGCTATAACCCCAATAGTTAACCCCTTTCTGGGTCAATAAGTGCGGTTCGTGCATGCAGGTTGCGACCGGTAAAAGCTGCACACTGGTGATCCCCTGTTGCTGCAGTAAGCGAATATTTGCCGGATCACACAATGCCATATAACTACCCGGTTGCGCCGTGGTCACTGCCGGATTGAGTTGACTAAACCCCTTAGTATGGGTTTCCAACAACACCGTCGCGTTTAGAGGAACGTTGGGCTGCGCTACCGCCTGCCAGTCAAATGAAGAATCCGTTACCATTGCCTTCGCCATTTTCCAACTTTTACTTGCACTATAAGGAGGCTGATAATAGGGCGCTGCGCTCAGCGATTTGGCATAGGGGTCGATCAGGAGCCAGTCCTGTTCGTTAATATTGGCCGCATAACCATATTCTTGTCCCGCGCTGACATCCGCAATAAAGATATGATGGACTCCGGCATATTTTTCCTGCATGACAAAGCGGCGTTGCTGGTTACCGTTAAACAACACGAGTTGCAAACTCGAACAAGCGGGTGCATAGATCGCAAAGTTACAGCCAGTCCCGGTTATATCATTAGTCTGTAGTAGGCTTGCACCGAGAGGGTAAGGTTTTGACATAAAATCACTCTTTACTTTATATAAGACGAGGTAAGTTCATTCACAAAGTGATTATTAATTTACTAATCATTGAGTTTGTTAGCTGTGTCACATTTGCTGAACGCCGTCATCTTATGAAAGAAAGTTTCATAAATGGGGATTTTACACGAATAAATATGACGCAGTTAACACTATATTTTTGGCCACTGCCTATAAGTTACCAAAGTACTCCCTAATTAGGTCATCTAACACACAAAGTGACGAATATCCCTGTGAACTCATCCTTTTTATCCTCCCTAAACATATTCAGGGTGGAGGAGGTTGGTATTTTATAAATTCCTTAGTATGAATTTGTCTTCGGGGTAGTGTGCAACATTGACCGTCTTTGGCTGTGGGTTTTCAATCTTTTCATGTTATTGGTCAGCGTTGGCTGGTTGAGACCTAAATGGCGCTCTTTCTGCGTCCTGATTTAATATTGCCTTTGGTCGAATCGGTGCGGGAAATGATCCTGAATGTCAATTCGGCAGTTATAAACAAATTAAAATTCACCGATAACGACGGAAACACAT
>JBLHPA010000085.1:0-12554 GCA_047628235.1 Moritella sp. | reverse complement strand
GTTCTTTTGTGCGTGAATCTGGGGTTGAAGTAAACCGACCGCAGGCCAGTAATGTGGTCAGCCAGGCTGGCGCAGGTATCTTTATCGCCATTACTGCCAACAATGATATTTATATTGATAAACGCGTCGTCGATGTTGAGCGCGTACAAGCCACGCTTGAGCATTTATTATTATCACAACCGGAAGCATCACTGGTGATCCAAGCAGATGAACTCGCTTACAACGGTACCGTAGTGAAAGTGATGGATGCCGCCAATGGCGCGGGTGTGCAAGGCATCGCCCTCGCCGCAGGTAAGTCGTAATGATACGGTTTTTGTTGGCCTTACCGCTGGCGTTATTAGTCACGTCAGCGTTATTTACCCTAATGGCGTGGCTGGTAGACAATGGTCATTCCGAGCAAGCGGCGCAGTCAAATGCACCCGCATTTGATATTGTGATGATTGAACGAGAGCGTGATGCAGCACGTCGGCAACGTATATTACCAGAGCAACCAAAGGCAGCGCCACCACCCGTTGATCAGCTGCCGGTTAACCGTAGTCAGGCTAACACTGTCACGTTACCAGACATGCCGGTACTGGGTCTGGATACAGCCAACATCGGCCTTGATATTGGCTTGCCTGCGTTAGGCGATTTCAGTGCTAATCAACAAGCGATGCCGTTATATCGCGTAGAACCCCGTTATCCGCCTCGGGCGATAAAGCAAGGCGCGCAAGGTTATGTTGAATTGTCATTTACCATTAACACCGTCGGCCGGCCGACCAATATTAAAGTGCTCAGCGCCAAGCCGAGACATTTGTTTGAAAAAACCGCCGTGAAGGCGTTACGAAAATGGAAATACCAACCAACCCTTGTGGACGGTAAAGCCGTTGATCAAGTTGGACAGACGGTCACCTTGGAGTTCAAATTAAGCCGATGATCTATCCTATAACTAACCATAAATACCACACTGAAAACGAAACTGTCTCGAGCAACCGCTTTATGCCTGTAATAGTTTCTTTTCTCGTGGCTGCGTTACTGATACTGCTGCCCTGCACCTATTCGGCGCAGGCGCAGGCCAAGGCCAGCACAAACAAAGCGGCGCAGTTAACGCAATTTATTGCAGGCAAAGTGCAGCTGGCCCAGCAATTACAGCAACAAGAAAAATACCTCGAGGCTATCAGCTTACTCAGTGAGCTCAGGCCTCGGCAAGCATACGACCAGGCTGTTGTGCACCGGGTATTAGGTATCTTTTATTGGCAGCAGGAAAATATTCCTCAGGCGATTAAATATCTATCACTCGCGGTTGAAAGTGACTTGTTAGCCGCGCAACAAGCCTGGATAACGCGGCGTATGCTGGCTGACATATTGCTGAGCCAACAGCAGTTTACAGGAGCACTGCCACACTACTATCATTTAGTAAAAAAAGAGCATTTAGTAAAAAAAGATGAGTTAACAACGTCAGCGGCCAGCTCACGCAAGGTTGAAGGTTATGCGACATTGTGGTTACGCATTGCTCAGGCGCACTATCAACTGAAACAGTGGCCAGCTGTTATTTCTGCGGTACAAAAGTACGTGGTTACCAACCCAGAGGGAGCGCTGGTTCAAGCACTAAACCTGCAATTAACGGCTCAGTCGCAATTACAGTTATGGCCAGATGCGATCTTGACATTACAGCGTATTCTTCATATCGAACCGAATAAATTACTTTGGTGGCAACAGCTTGCAGGCATTCAATTACGACTCGACCAACCAAAAGCTGCGTTAGCCAGTTTGATCTTAGCGCAGCGCCAAGGCTTAGCACTAAGTGTGCAAGAGCGCCGAACTTTAGCACAGCTTTATGCCCAGCAAGGAGTCCCGGAAAAAGCGGCATTAGAACTTGGCGCCGTATTGCCTTTACTGGGTGATGCACAAGAAAGACAAGCGCTATTAGTGACTCAGGCTCACTACTGGCAGATGGCGAAAGAGTGGGACCTTGCAATCCAAACCTGGCGTGAAATAGCACTCACTACGGCGCAACACCGCTGGCAACTTGCTCAGTTACTACTACAACAAGGAGACTATCAAGCAGCCCTGCTAGAGCTAAATAACGCCGATATAACACAGAGCAAAAACAAACCTGAAATTGCCAAAATTGAATTAGCTAAGGTGCGCGCTTATTACAAATTGGCTAAGTATGACCGGGCAATAGTCCATGCGAAGCAGGCGCAGGCCATCAACGCCTCCGCCAGTGCTAAAGGCTGGATCGTCTACCTAACACAGCTGCGCAAAAACATCCTATTCGTACAGGAATGACTAAAGTTGGCCTTCCTGGTGTAAAAGATGGTATGAATGTAAAAGACCCGTCAATTGCTGTTCTTTTAAAAGATCGCGGTTATATGACAGGACAATTTGGTAAAAATCATTTAGGGGATCGAGATGAACACTTACCAACGAATCCCTGTCACTAAAAAGCGCATGCTGCGAAAAAACCATTCTTCTTATGGTTTAACAGTTTCATGTGATAAAGAGAATAAAAACCCGCTATTAAGGTCAATGCCAACCAATACCGGATCACCTTGACTAAACATTTCATCAACGGCGATGCTTTCTATCTTGGCTAAAGGTACTGTTTTGTTAAATAGTGCAGCTTGCTTTTGCGCCTCGATAATCACCCCTTGAATATAGCCAAAACTAACGGTGCAGCCTGGGTAAATAATAGGTATCTGCTCTTGAATTGCGCGGATAGAGTTGGCTGATATAATGGATAAAGCCACGATAGCGCAGCGTAAACTGCTTTTCTTGAAATCGAAAAATCACTTGCTAACGAAGTAATTTTACCATGGGCTTGGCAAGAGAGCGTTTTTACGAGAAGAGGTAATTTGTCTGAGGGAGTAAGTAGTGTTCGGTCAAGTATCGGCATATATTCTACTGTTATAGAAACTGCTTCTGGCGGAGCAATGAGTTTAAATAACGTAGCTTGATCCCTCAGACTCTCCTTGTCAAATTGTTACCCAAGTTTGATTGGTTCCAAACAATAAGTGCATCAGTTTGCAGAAACAACCCTATTTTTGCTGATTATAAGTGCTTTATCTGCTAGATAAAGCCTTTTATTTAGGTAAATATCTAACATCTTGAAATAAGTAAAAAGTTATTTACACACATAATTATAACGTGCTTTGAGTCGCATCATTTGTTCTAAGTGGTACTGCAACACGCCTTCGGCTCAGGGGCCGAAGGCAATGGGAACGTGCGGGAGAAGTCTCTCTACTGCTTTAATTGGGATACGTTTACATTAATAACAAATCGTTGTTTTTTATTGATTTTAATATAATCTCGAGCATATATAAATCCGAACAAAGTAAACATCAAAAATATAAATGTAAAAAATTCATTTGTTGCATTTTTATTTCCGAAGACAAATATTGATATTGGCGTTGCCATAAATAAGAAATAATGAAGCACATAAGAAAGTAAAGAATTTCGTCCAATGATATCTAAAAATGAAAACAGTGTTTTTAGTAGAATTTTCTTTGTCGATACAATAGCAAGAATACCACTTATAAATATGGCAAGAGCACTATAAATCAATAAGTAGGCAATATGCGGCGGTGCTTTTAACGTTGCGTTGGCTAAAGTTAATACAGGTGTATTAGTTAAGAACTGTAAAATAATGAGACCAGATATAAGGAAGACCAAGAAAATTAAAGAGAATATAATTAAACGTTCCGAATCGTTAGATATAGATTTATATAGTATACCGAAATACATCCCTAACATTACGAGGCTAAAAAAAGGGAATAATGCATATACATCATAGAACAAAAATCTAAACCACATACCTGTGAATTGAGTATTGTAAGTGCTACCGATGACATAGCCAAATGAATATAAACACAGTATAAAAACAATGTTCATATTGTTATTTTTTCTCATAAAAAACAAGGCGATTGGTGAAAACAAAATAGCAAAAAAATAGAAGGTTAAAATCTCGCCCGACGCTGAAAACTCTTGATATAGTAAAATACTCAACAACTGATCTTTCATTTCAGGGTATCTAATTGCACTGACCAATACGATCACTTCACGAGCAATAATGACTAACACTAACCGATAAGTCAATTTTGAATATAATTTACTTAAAGCCCTCCATGTAACTAGTTTATTGGAATAAGCAATTGAAAATGTGAATCCAAATATGATAATAAAATAGGGTGTCGCCACACGAAATATTGATTTTATAATATTCATAAAATCATACGAAATAAAATCACGTGACTCTAATGCACCTACATAATGAATAAATATTAAACATAATATTGCGGTACCTCGACTTGAATCTAACCAGTCAATTCGTTTCATTCTCTACCTTTTTAATTTTTTATTTAGATATAAACAAGCTAAAGTAAAAACTAAAATGACAACGAAATCACAACGTTTCATTGGAAAATCAGTAGTTTACTTATATTGCGTTTGTTATTAATAATCACTTTTAAAAGTTCAAAATGATATATAACTTAATAAACTAATGATAAGCTTGGTATGTCAGCGCTAAATTAACCACACGTAGCAATAATTCTTTTGATTACCATCGGAGCTTAATAAGGCGTTGAGGTGTAGGAGCTATTCAAATACTGAACATAATTAACTGTTCAAGCATCTTTTCCAAGTTAAACCGCCGATTCAACGCTATTTGCTCCAAGGCCTCTAACTCCTCGTCAAACTGCGTTATACGCTAGAGGGGAATCTATCTATACTCACTGAGGATTGACTTAGAAATAAAATGAGGAAACATCATGACAACACAAGCGATAGACATTCACTCTACCCTCCGCTCTGCCAATGACAACTTTGAAGCAGCCTTTGCTCAAGGCGATTCCGCTCGCCTAGCTAACTTCTACACTGATAATGCGATGCTGCTACCAACTGAGTCTGATTTTGTTAAAGGTAAAAAAGCCATTAGTGAATTTTGGCAGGGTGCAATGGATATGGGCGTCAAAGGCATCAAACTTGAGATCTTAGAGATCGAGCAGCATGGAGATAGTGCCATCGATATAGGCCAGTATACTCTGAGTGGAGAAGATGATCAGATATTGGATAAGGGAAAATATCTTGTGGTTTGGAAAAACGAAGGCGGCAGCTGGAAGTTAGACCGTGATATGTGGAATAGCAGCACTGCAGATTAACATGCTTGGTGATATTGCGCATAACAGCAACATACTGACATGCGATAATTGAGCCTTTCAACTCCCTAGTCAGAAGCGGCGAGGTGGGTGAAGTAATTAGGCGTATCCTCGAAACCATCAAGCCCGAGGCGGCCTACTTTAGTGAACAAGGCGGAAAGCGCGGCTGAATCTTCATTTTGCATCGATGGCTTTACTGGTCTCCTGCACCAGTCTGGGCCCAAGCACCATCGAACGGGATAGTATGGGTTAATAAGCAATGACCCCGATGCGCTTGTCGTATTGACATTATCGATACTGGACATGATGGTCGATTTGGCTCGCCTGGTCGATGGCCCTCAGCAACACATCGATGAGGGAAGAACCTTTCCAACGTTTGTTGGTACCGGGCTAGGCGGACCTTTGTTGCAAGTCCATTCATTCATTGAAGAGCCGGAAATACCCTATGTGGCAATCCGTGATCGTGGATATTGGTTCTATATAGACGACAGGGATCTAATGAGCAAACGGACCTACGGGGTAATACAGATATTACTAAGCCTGACAGATTCCGGTGACGCAGCTAAAGGCCCAGTGTTATCTATCGGAGGTTAGTAAAGCGCATAAAACAGGGTACAGTCAACTTAACAACCGACAGATAAATTTAAAAATTCTTCAACTGCCAGCGTTGCAATGGTTGCTCAGCGCTAATCCCCTTCCCCCAACGGTCAATACTATCAATAGTTAATATCCGCTCAGGATTAGGTAACACAGCTTTAAGCGCTTTACTGATCTTCTTGGAAGTAAGCAACCACAAACTCTCATCTTCAGATAATAATGCCTGTAATCGCTGCTTATCTTCTGTTGTCCATTCCAGTGCCGGTTTAGTGAAACGTTCCACCACAAACAACTGATTACCCGAGGCAAAGTCTTCTAACTCGGCAGACAGTAACACCACAGAATCAATCTCATTTGCCAACAATACTTGCTGCTGTTGATTAATCAAATGGCGCACCGCAATCATCAAAGCCTGTTGATTGTGTTGAATGACTTGGGCCTGCTGTGGCCAAACCTGTTGCAGGTCTTGACTGACAATCGCAGTCATCCGCGTTAGGTTAGCCGGATTTAACCAGCTATAGGGCGACAAACTGCCATCCGCTAACCGCAGCGCCGCTACCCCCTGCGCTCGCGGTGAAATAGCCTGAGAAGCATCAACCTCAATCATATTGATGTTGCCTTGACGGGCATGCACAAACAGTGGGTCTTGCGGCCAGATAGCTGCCAATGTGATGCTCACTTGTGCATCTTGCGCGGCTTTAGCCGTGGCCTCTGAACCTTTAGAATTAAACCAATTAGGCAAACGCGTCAGACCATAACGTTTCGGTGGCAAGTATTGGGTCGTGATCCCCGTTCCCTTGGTTAACTCAGTTGCCAGCATATAAGTCACAGGGGTCGCGGTTAAAATATCTGCTGCATGACTTGAGCCACTGTAACCAAGCGCTGATGCCAGCAATACACACATGGCACCCGCAGGCAGGATTAGATCTCGTGTTATTTTTGTCATTATTCGATTATCCCTTTCGCACAATGCGATAACAGGTAGCAATTAAGAAGAAACTGGCAGAAACAATGATGATCGCCGCACCAGAAGGCACAGGCAGTTTTAATTCCATCGGTAATACGGTGCCGACCACGCAGCTAATAGTGGCTAACACGGCAGACATCCGCACAAAACTGCCCATATCTTTCGTTAACAGCCGCGCCGTCGCCCCCGGAATTAACAGCAATGCTCCCACTAATACCGCGCCAACTATTTTCACTGAGGCAATCGTCACTAGCGTGATCATTATTACAAACAGGTAATCATAAAAATTGGTGGCATACCCTCTCACTTTAGCGATATCAGGGCTAATACAGGTGAGTAAGATCCGATTAAACGTGGGCAGCAATACTAAAGCAATCAAACCACAACTGAGCGCTAACACTAACAAATCAAAGTCGGTTACCGTCAAGATAGAACCAAACAACACGTTCTCTAACATGTGTATATTGATCTTACGCGCCACATACATTAATAACGCCGCCCCGACAGCCAGGGCAACAGCGAGAAACACACCGACCAGGGTATCGTACGGTACATCGGTTCGATTGCGCACAAAATGCAGTAATAACGCGAAGATCATGCAAAAGCTAAATAATCCGATCATTGGATTTTCTGGCGGCTCTCCCAACAGCACACCCAAAGCAATACCGGTTAATGCGGCATGACCGACAGCTTCAGAAAAAAACGCCAAGCGCTTAGCAATCACCAAGGTGCCCAGGCCACCTAGTAAAGGGCCCAGCAAAAGAGCGGCAACCACAGCATTCACCATGAAAGAATAAGAGAAACTGTCGCTCAACCAGCCCGCATCGACACCAGCTTGAGCCCAAAAACGAAGTGTATCCATTAGTGATCCCCCGCTAATTTATCTGCGAGTGCATCGACGCTATAATGATTAAATAAGCGTTCAATTTTCTCCGGCACCAATACCTCATTAACCGGACCAGTATCGATTAAATGCCGATTAACCACATGCACTAAGCCGTTTAAACGTCGAACCGCCGTCACATCATGATGCACAGCGATCACTGTTTTTTTTTCTCTGACTAATTCATGGATCAAGGCTTCAAGGTAACGCACACCTTGCTCATCCATCCCCGTGGTGGGTTCATCCAGCACCAACAGTTCCGGGTTATCCAGTAATGACTGGGCAAACAATACCCGCTGCTGTTCCCCGCCCGATAATTGCCCCATGCGGCGGTCGGTACGATTAGCCATGCCGACACGATCCAGTTGCTGTAACGCGAAATTTTTCTCTTTTTTGCGCTTGCGCCAGAACAACGGATTCCGACTTTGATTCAACAGAATAAAGTCCATCACAGTAAGCGGTAGGCTTGCTTCAAAAGCCGCTTTTTGCGGTACATAACCAATACCACCTTTTATATCCTGCCATTGAATATCAATCTCGCCAGAGAAAGGCGTTAATCCCAAAATGGAACGTAACAGGGATGTTTTACCCCCCCCATTAGGGCCCATGATCACATGGCATTGGCCCGCAGCAAGATCGTGGCTGATCCCTTGCAAAATAACATTGTCGCCGTATTTTAATCCGACATTTTGTAACCGAATTGCAGGACCCATACTTAACCTCTCTGCTTATTGGCTGCAAACTTCATTGCCGATACCAAGGTTGCAAGGTTCGCTGTCATTTCAACTTCCACTTTGTCTTTTTCATAAGCACCGTGTGTCATATGAGAAAAACGGTAAAGCTGCACACCAGTGGCTTCCTCAATGGTGGCCACATAGCGGCTCGGCATGTTCAATTCGTAAAACAAAATATCGATATTGGACTGGCGGATCTTCTCTATGGTTTCCTGCAATTGACTGGCACTCGGCTCAACACCGTGCGCGGGTTCAATCACCGCAGCAACATCAACACCAAACTCTTGCAGAATATAACCATAGGCATTATGGGTTGTCGCTACCGTCATTCCGGCGGTATCCAGATCCCCCAGCGTTAACATCGCTTCACGTTTCATGTGACGGAATTTTACTGCATAAGCGCGGGCATTATTACGATAAGTGCGCGCATTGTCAGGATCGATTTTGCCCAGTTCCTTAGCGATGGTATAGACTTTTTGGATGGTCGTAGATAACCCAACAAATGTATGTGGATTTACCGCGCCATCACCCACAGACTGGCCGATAGCGGGCAACAGAGGCACCTCTTTATTGGCTTGAATTACAATAAGATCATCACGGTTCGCCGCTTTAATCACCTTCAGGGCGAAATCATCATGACCAATGCCATTCACCACAATCACATCCATCTGCTTAAGACGCCGCAGATCGTTGGGTTGCGGTAAATAATTATGGGGATTAAAACCTTCATCAACCAGGGGTAATACCTCCGCTTTATCCCCCACTACCGCTTTTACATAACTGTAGTAAGGTTGCAATGTGATACCAATCGTCAGCTTTTCAGCTGCTTGTAGCGGCACGCTGCTGGCTAATAATGCAATAACTGAACATGTACGTAACGCAGTTTTCAATGTCGTTTTCATTCGTTTTTGGACCATAGTTTTATCAAATCTTTTTAAATTATGAGTGGTATTACTCTTCGTGTTGATCAGCAAATACAACTTGTAACCAACCCGCTTGAATTAATCGTTGATCAGGGGAATTGGCCGACACAGTGCTGTCTGCATTGATTGGCGTAGTAAACGTCAAGCCCGTGTTATTCAGATCGAGCCAGATATCAGGCGTAGATTGATTGCTGTTTAATATCGCAGCCACAGCTCCTGTCGCTATTGCCGGTGTGCCTTGGTAAGAGGCTGCAGCAATTTTCAACCAGGCATGTTTACCTTTACGCGCCCAACTTTTGTCTTCAACAAAAGGCGCCAGCCACATCGCTTTAAGCTCGGCGATATTAGCCCAGCTATCTTTACCATCAAACTCAACACTGTCTTGATGCAGATTGCGGATCTCTTCATGGGCCAAACGTAAATCAGCGATCATGGCTAGCTCAACCGGCGCCAGATCTTTAACCGACACCTGATGAGGCGCCAGTTGCTGTTGCACCGGTGCAACTTGATGGAACGGCAATAACAGCGCCGCAAGGATAATAAGCATACAGATTAACAGTCCAATCCACTTACCTTCTCGATCACCGTTATCTGAGCAAACTGATTGAGTGATCATTGCTCTGCGATCTCAACAACATCAACTTCAACCGGGTTTTCATGGCCGGCGTCAAACACCAGATAAAAGTCACCCCCGGGTTTGGCAAACTCAGCAATAGAGCGCTTGTCTGTTGTACCTTTAGCGATCAAGTTATCATCGTAATCAAACATATTTACCGCGTAATCAACCGCGGTACTGGCATCACTGTAACCCGCCTCACATATAACCTTGTCTGACTCAAACCAACAGCTCATTAGTGGGAAATGAGCACTGGCGGGTAAAGCGAAAAGTGCCATGGCATAAAAAGCAGGATAAGCAGAAAAAGAAATAGCAGCAATAACACCTTTCGCCACGGGATTATTTGTCATACAAACCTCAATAAAAATAAGAGAGAAACGAAACAGAGCAACGCTTACTGCAACAGCGCTTCAAAAGTAAAGTGAACATTAACACTGGCTTTGTCCGCTAGCGGATGGTTTGACAGTTCGCCTTTATAGTTGGCTTTCATCAAATAACGCCCTGCTACAGTTGGGGTAAAACTGATTTTTCCTTCTGCATCACTCACTCGTTCAATCTGTTCCTGATGATTGCGATACAGGGTGCCTTCGCGGGTAATATCAGCAACAACACCCTGCTGCGGCTCACCGTTAAAGAAAAACTTGAAGCTGACTTCATCTCCTTCAACAATGTCGGAGGGATGAGTAAGCGGTAACATTTCCAGATATTTACCCTCAATTTGCAGCGCCTTGTCGGTTGGTTTACCCACAGTGACATAACTTTCTGCCCGGGTATAACTCAGCTGCGTACTAACGTCACGGGACTTTTCCGGGATCAACATGCTACGCACTGCCTTGTTGGCAGCAACACGCTTGATGGTGTCACGACGACCGGCTTTATACTGCGTGTAATAAGAAGGCACGTTATTAATGGCGACTTTATGCGTGCCTTCTTCTGCAAAATAAAAATCAAAGATTGAGCGACGTTTACCACGAATAACAAAATTAGGACGCTCTTTACGCCCATCGGGCATGATAACCTGAGCAAACTCACTGCCCGCGGGTTTATCAAACACAAAGGTGCCGTGTGATGCCGTAACGTCAAAGGTTAACCAGTCACCGCCTTCTTTTGATACCGTAAAGTGCGATGGCAATAGCCAACGGGGGTGTGCATTCGCCGTTGCTGCAACAGTAAGTCCGCCAGCGACAACCGTTGTCATACATACGGCCCTCGCTAATTTAGTTAGCCGTTTGCTGATTTTAATAGTTTTAATCATGATAATTACTCGCTTTATTATTTAATTTGATAGCTGATGCGAATATCGCCCGTTTCTTCTGTCGGAGCGATCTGGTAGCAGACCCCCGTGTCTCCAAGATGCATTTTTTGCCGTAAATAGTTACGCCCGCCGTGCTCACGCACCACCTCCACATAAAAGGTATAATCGCCCTGTTCCACGCGGTTACCATCGTTATCCAGACCATCCCAAACAAAGCGGTATGCACCTGCAGGACGGGTTGCGGAGGTAACGGCATCCACTAATTCACGATCATAACGTCCGACTTTGCGCCACCAACTGCGTAGATCTTTTAACCATTCATCTTTACCCACCCATAACTGCACAGTACGAACCGATTTTCGCTGTGAATTTTCAATCCATACAGCGACGTAAGGACGTGCATACTGGCTGGTATCAATGTTGGGCAATGCCAATTCAACCTCCAAACGCGCCGTAACGGGAATTGGCGCAGCGCTGACGAAAGCGGGAACAAAAGCCAAACTAAGCAGCAAACTGTACTGCATCAGGCGGTTTAGAAACGAAGACATACGGATTCCTTAAGGTACGGCGACTAGAAAAATAATCAGGGTGACGAGGGAGCCAAACAAGGTCCATTTCAGTGATGTTTTAAGTGTTTTTTTCTTTGGCAGCAGCAGGCACACCCCAGTTAACACAAAAAACACCATCAGCACGGCGGTTATATCAATAAACCAGCGCCATACTTCACCGCTATTACGCCCCTTATGTAGATCGTTTAAGACTGCGACTACACCATAATGGGTCTTTTCAATCACAGCTTCAGCAGTGGTCATATCAATAAATACGGCAACGTTATAACCGGGTCCCTTGTAGTCCAGAGCGATCTCACCTTCGAGTAATTCACCGTCTTCAACTTGGGTAAACACATCCAGTGCCGAAGGCTGACCCGATAACTGTGCATGTTCTGCCAGATAATCAAGAATGCCGGTTTTATTCGGCACAAAATTCCCCGCGTCAGTGCTAAACAGATCTGTCGGTATGGTGATTATCGTTTCACTAACGTCAGGAAGTGTACTCACAAACAGGCTTGGACGATTTAAGGTAATGCCCGTGATAGAAAAGAACAGCACAACAAGCAGCAGTGCCATTGAAATATAGACATGCAGGCGACGCGCCCAGATCTGTACGGTCTTATTTTTCAGGCCAGTTTTGTTGCTCGATCTGACTTTATTCTTTGGCAAGGCATAACATTGTGACGGCATGAGAATAACAGCACTACTTGGTGATTTAGATTCGAGCTGCCAATATAAATGAGAATCATTGTCATTGGGTACAATGTTTACATTTTTTACGTTTGATCTATATGCTCAAACCGATTAAATCTAAAATGCCGGACTACTGCTGATTTTTAGTTAATAATTAGACAGGCGGGACTTAGGAGGGATATTGCGTTAGCTGCTAG
>JBLHPA010000084.1:0-12601 GCA_047628235.1 Moritella sp. | reverse complement strand
CTGTTTTAGCTCATGGCTGTTTTAGTTTATTAACTCATCATTTTTAATGCATAGATTTAGATGCATAATTGGCATTAAACATATGAAAAAACAAACACCATTTTTACTTAGTCTTGATTACGAACTTTTTTTTGGCTCTCACTCCGGCAGTGTCAATCAATGCATGATTTTGCCTACCGAAAAATTAGTCCACATGCTTGAGCAACACAATGTGAAAGTCAGTTTATTTGTTGATGCTGGATTTTTGGTGAAACTAAAAGAATATGCCACTGAATATCCAGAATTATATAAACAATATAATCAGATTAGCGCACAGCTGCTTGCATTATCGGAACAAGGTCATGACATACAGTTGCATATCCACCCTCATTGGCAGGACAGTTACTACACCGCAAAAGGCTGGGTAATCGATACTAAACGATACCGTCTACATGATTTTTCACCAAAAGAAATTAATGCCATTGTGAAAGGATATAAAAAAGAGCTGGAACTCTGTACCCACAATGATGTGTTTGCTTACCGCGCTGGCGGCTGGTGTATTCAGCCTTTTGATAAAATAAAACACGCTTTAAAAGATAATGGTATTTGGTTGGACAGTACGGTTTTTTTATCGGGTCATTCCAATGATCCAACCCGACATTTTAACTTCAACGGCGCACCTGAGTCTGCGTTCTGGTGTTTTTCAACGGATCCATTAGTTCACGATGATGATGGTTTTTTTGTTGAAGTACCAATCAGTGCGATGAAGACATCGCCGTTATTTTTTTGGAAACTCGCCTTTTTCAAGCTATTTTCTAAGGGTGCATTTAAACCTTTTGGTGATGGTAATACCATGATTGCCAATGGTAATTATTATTTCTCACGTTTAACTCAGACAACCTACGGACCCGTTATGATTGATGGTGCCAAGGCCGGTCAGCTACAGTCCGCCTTCAAGCAACATAACAAGAAAAATATGAATAACGCCATTTTAAATGTAATGGGGCATCCTAAAAGTCTGTCGCCATATTCATTGACGCAATTAGATATATTTCTTAAAAAAAATAAAAACATTCAATCTATTACATTTCAAGATTTGAAACATTTAAAACAAGTGAAAAGTAAAATTACGTTATAAATAAGAATAAAAAAATGCAGTTAAATAAAATAAAAATATTCAGGATGAATAGTGAGTTACTGATTAAATAACGTAACTTAAATAGGATGAGTGTTACTAACTGGACTTTAGTACCTAATGGATTATTACTATAACCTCAAAATTTTAGGCTGGCTTGCTGGCAGTGTTGAAATAGCATTAGCAATCACAGTTTTATTCAAAATATCTATTACTCGTATTAAAGTGAGTTTTTTTGCCTGCGCGGTAATCTCCGCGGTATGGCATATCAGTCTGCCTATCAGTCCCGAATTCAGTGTGGTAACAAGCTGGCAGTTTTTATTCATGGAAGGCTTACGTTATTTAGCTTGGTTACTTATTCTAGTACATCTACTAATGCTATCTCGCGGTACAAAATTACCGGTCACATGGGCATTGAATTTATACTTAAGTTTAACCCTATTATTACTATTACTTGCTTACACACTCTCCAGTGGTTTCATTACATCTCCTCCAACTAACTTCTGGCTTTATATTCAAATACTCTTCTGCTTATTCGACATTATAATATGTGAACAGTTACTCCGACACGATCACTCAAGTCGGATGGCAAAGCTGGTTGCTTTAATTGCGTTTACTATTTTTGCCTATGACATATTTGCCTTTTCCAATATTTTATTATTTTCAAATGAAAATAGTGACATTTGGTACGCGCGGGGATTCATAAGCACAGCAACAGCATTAACTTTAGCTCTCAGCGTTATATTTTATGCGCCGCAACTGCAAGAGAGAAGTCAATTTAAACTGTCTAATTCAGTCATATTATTTAATACCAGTCTCACCCTTGTGGGTGCTTTTTTAGTGTTGATTTCGCTATTCGGCAGCATTTTAAATTTCTTTGACATCAGCTGGATAAATGCGACCACAATAATGCTGTATGTGATGGCTATTTTCATCATTATTGCCTTGTCATTTTCTGAAAATATTCGCCAACAAATTGTTGTGTTTACCAGCAAGCACTTCTTTGCTCATAAATACGATTATAAAAAGCAGTGGACAAAATTGGATGCCCTACTTTCAGATAAAAATAGTGGTGCCAATTGTTATGATAAATCGCTGAAGTCTATCTCGAATTTATTCTCCTGCAGTAGCGGCGGTATCTGGATAAAAGGCCAGCAGTTTTATACCTTAGTTGCCACTAAAGATCTCAATTTTCCATCCGAACATCCAATGGAAAGTAATGCTAGTGAATTCATCCGCATACTGGCAACGCGGGACTGGATCTTCCAGCTTTGTAAACACACTAATGCCGTCGATAATCAATACAATGCACAGTTGCCTGGCTGGCTGTTGGATATCAATAAACACTGGATTGTAGTGCCCCTTAATACTGATGAACAATTAATTGGCTTTGCGGTGTTATGCAAGGACAGCTTTTCCAATCGATTAACCTGGGAAGATTTAGATTTATTAAAATTAACCGGAGGCCAAATTGCCAGTTACATTAGCCACCAACAGACCTCTGAACAGCTCCATCACAACAAACAATTTGATATGTTCAACAAGCTAACGGCGTTTGCCATCCACGATGTAAAAAACCTGATAGCCCAGCAAGCCTTAGTCGTTAAAAATGCAGAGAAGTATAAACATCATCCCGAATTTATTGATGATGCTATCGACACCATTGCAAATTCCGTTAACAAGATGGATAAACTACTGGCCAAACTGCAGGGTAAATCGCTTGGCACTGATGAGCACATCAGTATCAATCAGCTGCTGACTGAAGCTATCGAGATGAACGCTAATACCCAGCCGATTCCATCAGTGATCGTCAATGGTCCTAATGCCCATATCAACGCAGACAAAGACAAGCTGCTAATGGCACTGAACCATCTTATTAAGAATGCGCAAGATGCCACTGCCAATACCGGCAGCATAGATATAAAGCTCAATACCAATGACAGTGCTATTTGGCTGGAAGTGAAAGATAACGGCATTGGTATGGATCAGAGTTTCATCAACAATCAATTATTTAAACCTTTTAGCAGCACCAAACAGAGCAAAGGAATGGGACTCGGCGCTTATCAAATACGGGAGTTGATCCATTCATTGCAAGGAGAATTACTGGTTGAAAGTACACCTAACGTCGGCAGTAAATTCTCCATTTATTTACCCATAACATCCAGTGTCAATTTATAGGCAAAAAAATGAAAAGAATACTAATAATAATATTAACTGTGACACTATTACATGCTTGCGCCTCGTTACCGCAGCAAGACATATTCGATGCCGAATATGAAGCACCCGAATATATCATCGGTACTGGCGATCAACTTTATATCAGTGTGTGGCAAAACCCAGACCTCTCATTAAGCGTACCAGTGCGCCCGGACGGAAAGATTTCAGCACCACTCATTGGCGATGCACAGGCAGAAGGTTTGAGCGCTAAGGTGTTATCCGAGATGCTTACAGTGCAACTCAGCAAATATATCCGTGTGCCTAAGGTAACTGTCATCATTACTGCCGCAAATAGCTCAGACTTTTTAACTCGGGTGCGTATTACGGGCGCAGTTAATGCGCAGCAGTCTCTGCCTTACCGAAGAGATATGACAGTATTAGATTTAGTGTTACAAGCGGGAGGATTAACGCCATTTGCCGATGCGGATAATTCCCTTCTCTATCGGAAAACACCGAATGGTACCGTGCCTTATAGAGTAAATATCGACGATATTATTTCTCGCGGCATTTTAACCACCAATTACGAACTGCGTCCATCAGACATATTAATTATCCCTGAGAGTGTATTTTAAGTTATGGAATTAAGCGAAATATTTAAATATATTAAAGTTGCATGGCGAGAATTGTGCCAGCGTAAATTTAAAGTTGCACTGACAGTCACCGTGTTCAGTTTTGCCATTATGTTTCTTGGCATGGTTAGGTTGTCTAACTTTTATAGTTCCGTCACTATTTTTGCAGATAACCAGAATATCATTAAGCCGTTACTGGGTAGCAAAGCATCGGTAACAGGCGTAAAGCAAAACCGAACCGAACAGGTGCGGGACATCATTAATTCCCCTCGCCTGTTAACCCAGGTGATCACCAGTGTGTATGGCGAAAATGCGTTTCCTACCGCAAAAAGCAAGGATATAAAACTCAGTCAGCTGCGGAAAAATATAACTATCAAGGGGATGTCAGGCAATTATATTAAGATCACTTACAAGGATGACAGTGCTGAAAGAACATTTGAAATCATTAATAAAGTCGTATCGCTCTTTATTGAAGACAGCGCTAACGCTAAACGGGAAGAGAGCCGTAACGCATATAATTTTATCGAACAACAAACCGATTCATATAAGGCACTGCTACTCGCTGCAGAAGGTCGATTAAAAAACTTCCAATCGACTAATTTTGACGGCACTGAAGCGGAAGTGAACGGTCGTATTGCATCCCTTCGCGCGACAATTGAAGAGATGAAAATTCAGGTTCAGGAAAGTAAGACGCGGGTGCTGTCACTCGAAAATCAACTCTCGGAAGAAAGTAAGTTCGCCTCAAATAATTTTGAAGAGGCGGTATATTATACCCAGTTAAAAAACCTTGAACAGAAAAAGGCAGAGTTACTGCTGAAGTACAGAGAGGATTATCCGGACGTCATAAAAATAAATTATCAGATCACAGATTTAAAGAAGACGATTTCTGAAGTGAATTTAAAAAAACCGACTGTTACCGACATAAACTCAGAGTATAACCCTTTGTATAAAGAGTTACGCAGTAAACGTTCTGCCGCTGAAGTTGAAACAGGCACATTATTAAATCGTTTAAATGCCTTTAATAACTTGCTCAATGAATCCTATGAAAGGCGTAAACGCATTGCTAACAATAAAGCAGAGCTCTCTGAGTTAACCCGCGACTACAGTGTTTTTCAGGCTCAGTATGAAGACATGTTAGCAAAAAAAGAGAAAGCCCGTATTTCTATGGTATTGGATATTCAAGGTCAAGGCGTCAATTTTAAGCTACAAGAAGCCGCCACCTATCCGAATACACCAACAGGACCTCGCTTTATCCATTTTTTCATTGCCGGCCCTATCGTGGGTTTGATATTAATTTTAATATTATTAATCAGTAAAGTAATACTTGATAACCGGATCCGATTTGCCGAGCAACTGCGAATAATCGAAGGTGTCCCGGTACTGGCAACCCTTGGGCATGCAACCTGTAACAAGGAAAGAAAACAACGATGCATACAAAATTATATTTTGCTCGCTTATACCCTGATAGCAGTGACCACATACATGCTGATCGCACTCACCCATAAATACGGTATCCCTGTGACTCAACTTCTCGAATTAGGAGCATTTTAATATGCCTGCAGCTCATTTAAATCCCCCACCGCCGAGCAATCAAGTCGATTCGGTCACAACATTGAATCACACCCCAAATAGCCACCAGGGGATCCGCAGAATGACCGATTCCTTACTGCTATCGCCTGCGGAGTTGGACGAAAGAAAAATCATCTATCCCGGTATCGAGGACTACAATACCCTGAACTCATACCGGGAGTTACGCACCAACATTTTAAAAGCTGGCAAAGGTGAAAACTTTGTCTGCATGGTCACCAGCGTGACCAGAAACGCAGGCACCAGTCATGTCTCGATGAATTTAGCTGCAAGCATCGCGTTGGATCAAAATAAAACAGCGTTAGTCATCGACTGTAACATTTACGCGCCTAAAATTGACGCCTATCTAAAAAAACCTCCAACAATGGGACTAACAAATTTTTTGGAGCAGGATACCAATTCCATAGAAGACATTATTTATCCTTCCGGCATCCCACGAGTGCGCGTGATCCCCGTCGGTAACAACGTGATCAATGCCGCGGAGCATTTTGCCTCAGAGCATATGGAATTATTCCTCCGTTCAGTAAAACAGCGTTACCCCGACCGATTTATCATTTTAGATGCGCCGGCAATTGGCCTGTATGCTGAAAGTCAGATCTTGGCCTCAATTTGTGATATCGCGATTCTGGTAGTAGGGTATGGCAAATCTAATACGCCACAAATACAATCAGGTATTGATGCTATCGGCAAAGAAAAGCTTGCCGGTTTAGTCTTCAATAATTAGCGATGTTGATGCGAGCAGCCGTTTTATTCCGTCTTGGTTATATCAGCCAAATAGTGTTTTTTCTGATATTTTCCGGTCAGGCTCTGGCTCAAGGCTCGGTGTATGATGGCGCGACCAGTAAAAATAATTTTGTTGCGGTCAGTGCGCAATATGAATACAGCAATAATATAAACCTGCAATCTACCAACCCCACATCAGGAAATATTCAGAACGCGAACGTAAGTGTTGGCTATCATATTGCAAAACCTGCCACAAAACTGTCGCTTGATTACCAGGCTAACGAGTATAGATACAGTGAAAAAACGATAGAAAATGGACGCTATTGGTCCGGCCATGCAGCGCTTAACCAGCAATTATTTAGCAAAAATATCACGTTGGATGCCCGCCATTTTCGCCACCGCTATTTGCTTGATGAAAGCGAAGCTGAGTTACCCAATAACAAAGGTGACAGAGGCATTTTCTCGATAGGCCCCCAGTGGCTTATTCCCTACTCGCCCAGAGCAGGATTTAAACTTGGATACAATTACACAACAAGCAATTTTTCCAAAGAAAAAGAACAGGATAGCGACAGAAACACAGCCAACCTAGCCTGGTATAACACCCTAAATAAAAAATTAAGCGTGCAAATAAATTCAACATTTACCCAGGTTGAATTTCCATCTTACAGCAGCGGTTACGACAAGGTAACTGCGGACGTTCTCTTCACTGGCAGGCTTAATCGAGGAGACTACAGCGTTCAACTGGGCAATAGCTACGTTAACCAATCGGAACAAAAGGTGAAAGGGCTCATTTATTCACTGAATTATAACTACAAATTTTCTCGTCAGAGTCTCTCTTTAGGTGCAACAAGAGCGCTTACCGACTCCTCGCTGGGACTAAAAATAAATACTGAATCAGACGGAGATGGCAACTTCACGCCAACCCAAGTGATATGGCGTGACCGAATAGAGCTCCTCCATTTGTATTATTTTAATGCGCGTGGCGTCAACAACAAAGTGACCCTCTATTTCGATAACGAATCCGCAGCATTCGAGAGCAACCAACAAAAAACCGATGAAACAACGCAGAAAACAGGTATCACGAACCAATTAAATGTGCCCATCGACACCAAGCTTTCCACGAGTTTATCCCTTGGTTACCGAGATTCAGATTTACACGATGGAGGCAATAAACAGCAATGGCGACTGGATATAACTGGTGATTACAAAATCAAGAAAAATCTTATATTTTCTTTAAATGCCAAGTACTTAAATGTCAACAATAGACAGCGGCATGACAAATATGATGAATGGCGCTATATCAGCAGAATTACTTTAAAGTACTAGCTATATGAGTACTAAGCAGAGTACTAAGGACAACAGTACTAAGGACAGACATTGAAAGTGATAAATAATAAAGCCGATACTTTACTGATTGTTGAAGATGATAAAGGCTTACAAACACAATTAAAATGGCATTTTTCAGACTACAACGTTGTCACGGCAGCGACTCAAAAAGATGCTATCTCCGCCATTCGCTTGCACGAACCCAAAGTGATGATCCAGGACTTAGGATTACCGCCAGATGAAGATGGCGTAACCCAGGGCTTTGAATTATTGCAACAGGCTTTGCATCTAGATCCTCACATAAAAATAGTGGTGATGACAGGCAACGAGGGTAACGAACATGCCATGGAAGCGATAAAACTCGGATCTTATGACTTCTACGCCAAGCCCGTTAACCCGGACACGTTAGATTTAATCGTCCAAAGGGCCTTTCACATCCACCGCTTAGAAGAAAAAAATAGACTACTGAGTTTTAACCCGGAATCGATGTTGACCGGCTTAATTGCATCCGATGAGAAAATGCTCAAAATTTGCAAAATGATTGAAAAAATAGCCCCCACTGATACATCCTGCTTATTGTCCGGCGAAAGCGGCACAGGTAAAGAAATTCTTGCCACCGCCCTGCATCAACTCAGCCCGCGCAATGAACATAATATCGTCGCCATAAACTGCGCTGCGATTCCTGAAAATTTAATAGAAAGCGAGTTATTTGGCTATGAAAGAGGCGCCTTTACCGGGGCGGTCAGAAGCACGCCTGGCAAAATAGAACGTGCCCATAAAGGCACGCTTTTCCTCGATGAAATTGGCGATATGCCATTACATTTACAAGTAAAATTATTGCGTTTTTTACAGGAGCGTGTCATTGAACGCGTTGGCGGCAGAGAACAGATCCGCATTGATACCCGTATCGTTTGCGCTACCCACCGCAATTTAGAAGCCATGGTGCAAACAGGTGAATTCAGAGAAGATCTATTCTACCGAATAACTGAAATAAAAATTGATATTCCACCACTGCGGGACAGAGGTTCAGACAAAGTATTATTAGCAAAGTACCTGCTCAATAAATATGTCCAACAACAAAATCTACCTGTTGTTGGGTTTTCCGAAGATGCCATAAATGCCATCGAGGATCACGCCTGGCCGGGTAATGTGCGAGAGTTAGAAAATAAAATAAAACGGGCTTCGATTATGTGCGAACTTAAGTATATATCGGCCAGTGATTTGGGCTTAAAAAACACAGACAAGACACCATTGAACTTAAAAGAGATAAGGCGAAACGCAGAGGTAAGTGCGCTAAAACAGGCGCTGATTGCTAACGACAATAATATATCTGCGGCGGCTAAATCGTTAGGCATAACCCGACCTACACTCTATGATTTAATGAAAAAATATAACCTGGGGCTGCCCTCCGAAGTCCACTGACTTGGCATAAGCTGAATAACGTTAATGAAGCTTAATGACGTATATAACAAGCATAATCACTATCATCATAAGTGCAGTAACTATCATCAAAAATGCACTGGTTCTTGTGGTATTAATTGACATAAATGGACATATCATGAAATTAACAGTGACCAATTACAAACTGACAAAGAAGACATTAGTCGCCATCGCACTGTCTAGCAGCCTTGTCCTCACGGCATGCGGTGATGATACAGGCTCAAATGAAGCAAAACTGAGCCAGCATATCCAGCAGGGCCAAACTTACCTGCAGCAGCATCAATTTAAAGCAGCCATGATAGCCGCGAACAACGCAATATCCGCTTATCCAGACCAGATTGATGGCTATCTTGTCCTGGCTAAAGCCTATAACCAGTTAGGACAGATAGCCCCCTCTCTTGATGTGCTCAACAGCTATAAAAATGAAAAAAATACCGAATATTACTTTTTACAGCTGGACGCTTATCATAAAAGCAACAAACTCATTTCCGCGAATAAACTGATCGAAAAGCAATCTCAGTTATTACAGCAACAACCTGAACGGCTGTTACTCGCACAAGCAAATATATTACTAAAAAAACAACAACCTGAACAGGCCAAAGCAATATTTCAGCGCCTTGAGTCCAGCGAAAAATACAAGATTGACGGAATGATTGGTCTTGCGCGGGTGCAAGCCTTATCGCAAGACATTGAGGGGGCAATAAGCACACTGGATGAAGTCAACACATTAGATCCTAATAATACTGAAAGTCTGATATTACAGAGTTATCTTTATATGAACCAGGGTAATTCAGCACTGGCTGAAACCAGTCTATCTGATGCACTCAGCATTATTCCATCTGCAGACATGTTTACCCCTGAGCGGATCAATATATTGCAATCCCTTACCGAAGTGCTGACGTCACAGGGGCGAAGTTCAGAGGCTTTGTTATATTCACGTATATTAGCCGAAGAATTTCCAGGTGCTGAGTCTATCAATCAGCAATATGCTCAAGCGTCAAAGTTTTATAACAACAGGCAGTTAACAGAAGCAAAAAACACACTTGAAAAAATACTTCAAATAGCCCCCGGATATAAAAAAGCGGCTACCCTGTTGGGGGTTATTCTTTATAATCAAGGCGATATGCAAGGGGCAGAAAAATACCTTTCCGGTTTTATCGATCCTGAAACAAATTCAGCAAAATTAACCCAGTTATACGCAATGACGCAGCTCAAACTCGATCAGGCAGCCGATGTGTTAGCGATGCTCGATAACACCATTGAGGAAGAGACGGCCCCTGAAACATTAGGGCTTTATGCCATTGCAGCAATAAATCAGCAAGCATTTGATAAAGCAGAGTTTGCATTAAATAAAATGGCGAAATTGGTACCTGATTCACCACGTTTAGCATTAATTTTTAGCCTCTACTATTCTAGCCTGCCCAATCCTCAGCAAGAAAAATCATTACAAATTTTAGCCAATGGTTTAAAGATAAATGCCTCAGATCAGCAATTACAAGTTGCCTATATCAAACAACTCATACTGTTAAAACAGACAAAAAAAGCAGATAAGTATGTTAAACAGCTAGCTAAAAAGGCGGGCAACGACGTCGATCGTTTACTCTTAGTGGCAAACTATAATGTACACCGCAAACAATTTAGCGAGGCGGAAAAACAGTTTAAGCACATATTAACGATTTCGGCTAACCAGCTCGACGCTCTCTATGGTCTAGCCAGAGTAAATCAATTGTCCCAAGATTGGCCTGCGACTTTAGCGGCGTATAAAAACGTGTTATCTCACTACCCGCAAGAAATTAAGCCTTATCAAGGTATCGTGCTGAGCTTAGTGAATCTAAAACAAGACCCTGAGCAGGCACAACAACACTTACCACAAAACCATGACAGTGCTATTTGGGCATTGGTATTGGCAAGTTATCAGGCGAAAAATAATAACTTTACATCGGCGATGGCGTACTTAACAAAAGCGGATATAGCACTGCCAGACAATCTAACCCGCTACGCCAAAGCACTCAGGCAGCAAATAAGTTATCAACGAGCCAGTGCAGCCCTGACGGAGGGTGATTTCACTACTGCAAGACAGGTCACACTGAAAAATATCAAATTAGCACCACAACAAGTCCGTTTTGTCACATTACTCGCCCATATTGAGATACGCTCAGGCCAATATACCGAAGCCGAAAAAGTGATATCGCAAATTTCCACTATTATACCGACCAGCCCAATGGTGAATATATTATCAGCCGAATTGGCTTTAGCACAAAATAATCCGCAACAAGCGGCAAAATTATTACACCTGGAATGGCAGAAAAATCATGATGACAAAGTTGCACGTAAGCTCTACGTAATACTGAAGGCATCAGACCAGGCAGGCGCGGCACAATTTCTAACTGATTGGCGTCAAGTTGCCCCGAAAAGCCTAGCGGCGAGCTTGAACCAGGCCCTTGAGTTGCAGCGCAAGAGACAAAATAAACAAGCGGTTGCACTCTACGAAATAATTTTACAGCAAGCACCAAATGAAATTACTAGTTTAAATAATGCCGCCTGGTTGTATCTTGAGTTAGCTGATTCTCGCGCTATCAAATTAGCCGAGAGAGCCTATAAGATTGCACCGGAAAATGGCAATGTATTGGATACTTATGGCTGGATATTATTTAAATCCGGGCAGTCTGTAAAAGCAAAATCAATGATTGAGAAAGCAACGCATTTGTTACCTGGCGATACCGGCATCCAACAACACTGGCAGGAAATAAACGCGCGATGATCAACTGAGTCGCTCAGCTAAAATGAACAGCCTAAAATGATAGTTCTAAAATCATTAGCTTAATATAACCTGTCGGGAAATTTAACAGGACGAGAACAGGATCAGCGTTATAGTGCCGAATTACTTTACACTTTACATGATAAAAAGATAAATAAATTCACAACCCGCTGATAAAAAAGCAATTAATATAATGGCATAGTGTTTGCTTATGATAAGGATAGGACTCAATTAAACAAGGATGATTATGAAATATACATTTTTTAACCTAGCTGCATCTGCAGTATTGTTAACAACATCAGCGGTCGCATTCGCGGGCCCAATCTCAGGCCAAATCGATTTCTCTGGTAACGCTGTTGTCACTATTGCAAACGATCAGATCACTGAAATTGATTTCGCAAATCTAGGTCAACAAGGATCTCCAATTGTCGGTCAGGCATCAGGAGATTTCTTACCTACATACGGTATGTCTGTAGACTATATAGACCCATTTGTAGTTTCAGCGCCACAAGCAGCACTATGGAGCGTCGACGGTTTTACTTTTGATCTTACACAGATCCTGAGCAATCAATCAATTGACGTGAACAACAATGGTACGGCTGATTACGCTATAATTACTGGTAACGGTGTGATCCATAATGCTGGTTTTGACGATACTCAAGGTGAATGGACATTCTCTACTCAAGGTTTTGGTAACCTAGGTAATGGCGGTTCATTTAGTTTCTCAGCGACGACCGTTCCTGAGCCAGCAGCTATCGCACTGCTAGGCCTTGGCTTAATCGGTTTTGGTGCTGCACGTCGTAAGAAACAAGCATAGCACTTCATTTTAATCTAAAGCGCTTAGTTTAGTACTTTATAAATTGAAGA
>JBLHPA010000083.1:0-12625 GCA_047628235.1 Moritella sp. | reverse complement strand
CATTGTGGCGGGAGATGCCAATGCTTGCATGGCTAAAATTGCTGAAGTCAGTTTACTCGGGCCTGATTATGATCAACTGCATGTAGAATTGGCCAGTTTATTACATCGGATCGCCATGGCCCAAATTCTGCCGTCGTCGGCATCGGATACGGCTCAGGCCGAGCAAGTCAAAGCCTTGTGTGAATTGATGTCACCTGAAGATGTGCAGCTGTATTATCAGATCACATTAACAGGCCGTAAAGAATTACCGCTGGCTCCCGATCCGCGCAGTGCGCTGGAAATGACCCTATTGCGGATTCTTGCGTTTCGTCCGCAGGGACGGTTACCTCAACCAGAACACGATGTAACACCGGCGCCTGCCAACCCTATTTTACATGTAGCAGGACATTTTGCTCCAAATGTGCTGCCTAATGCAACGCCAAACACTGCCGTTGATAGCAATGCCATTGATAGCAGCGAGATTGGTAATAATGCAGCAGTGACAAATACTGCAGTACTAGAGTTAATGCCTTCTGACACTACGATTAACAGTAATGAGCAACCTGCCTCTGAGGCGATGAATAACTTAAATACAGAGCAGAGTGAGATCATGCAGGCCGCAGCGGAGATGGGACATACGTTGCCAGCAACGGATGCAGACTCATTATTGCCAGCTCCGACATCTACACCACAGACTTCAGAACCTGTTACGCAGACACCTGTAATAGATCCATTGGTCGATGTTACTGCCGAGATGCCTTCACCAGCAGCAGATAGCTCAACGGTCCAACAGGGGCGTACCACACGTAATTTTTTGCGTAGCAGATTGGGTTCAACTGTAAAAAAGTCGACAGCGGCGAAGAGTGAACAGGCTCCATCGTCGCAGTATGTGCCGCCTAAAAAAGCGGTTAAACCTGTCGATAATAATGTATCAAACCGTTTTCATGAATCGGTATCTGGCTATGCCGCCTCTGCACCGTCGAATTTAGATCAGGCTGGACCTGCATGGCAAGAGCTGCCACCACTTGAAGCTTATCATGATCAAGGGCAGGTCGTTACTGAGCCGGCGCCACAGAGACGTCAAACTGAGCGGTTTAGTCAGGTTGCGGTAGATATTAATGATCTGTCGCCGGCATTTCAGCCGCAAAAAAACACGCAATCAACCCATCTTCCAGTAATGGATAATAAATTACGGGATGAAACGGATCCCTGGTGCCGTTACATTAACCAGATGGAATTGGGGGGGCGTGTTCGGCAAATGGCGCTGCACAGTGTGATGGAGCAGCAGCCTGGTCGCATATTGTTAACCATGAATCCAGATCAGCGTTATTTTGCTAACGAGAAATCTAAGCAGCAATTAAAAACGGCGCTTGAACAGGTTCTATCAGAGTCTATCGAGCTAGAGATCCGGTTTGGCGAAGACCCTGAAAAGACCACGCCAGCACAAATTGAAGAAAAAATTTATCAACAACGCTTAGCCAATGCGACTAAAAACTTGTATGATGATAAGTATATTCAGTTCTTTATTAATCGACTTGGTGCTGTTGTTGATGACAGCTCAATCGTGCCTGCATAGGTTCGATTATGCAAGGCATAGATATTACAGCAAAGCTGTATTGATAGTCTCATTTTACAGCAATGAGGCTTGAATTTTTTTAAATAACGCCCATATAGTATCAAAGATATAGTATGGAAGTTCAGGGCTTATCAATGAGTGAACGCTCATTGATTATGGCAACAGTTAGCAGTTAATAGAAGAGAGTTTAACATGTTCGGTAAAGGTGGAATGGGGCAGCTAATGAAGCAGGCTCAACAAATGCAAGATAAGATGGCAAAAGTACAAGAAGAGCTTGCTAGCATGGAAGTCGTTGGTGAGTCTGGCGCGGGCATGGTTAAAGTAACCATGACGGGTAGCCACAATGTACGCAGTGTAGAAATCGACCCTGAGTTGATGGAAGACGATAAAGAGATGTTAGAAGATCTGTTTGCCGCAGCGGTTAACGATGCTGCACGCCGCATTGAAGAAGAAAACAAAAAAAGAATGGCTGACGCTACCGGTGGTATGAAATTACCCCCAGGTATGAAAATGCCGTTCTAAGTTGAACGACTATTAATATAAAAAAGTGATATCAAAGAGTAATAATAAAAAGCGAGAATATCCAATCGGATATTTCTGCTTTTTATTATTCGTTAATCGTTCAAATTCCTATCAATCTCAATCTCACAGCACGATATAAACGGGCCAACCTAGCAAACCTATTAGTCCTTCTTGATATTCGAATCGCTCTAAGCGCTCTGGACTGACATCTTTTAAGCGCAGCTCTCGATAGCCTTTAGCAAACGTTAACGTACGCAGCAAACCCGCTGTAAAGTATTGACCCATCTCAAGCTTTATGGTCTCGGCAAGTTGTGACGGTAACTCCGACAAAGTCATCTGAATTTGTTGCTCAATATGCTCAATCGAGAACCAGGCGTCTTCAAGTTCAATACGCGCTATACGTTGCTTAATATCTTGCCTCACTTTAACGGGTCCAAAACAGAGATGGTACAGGACCACTTCTGCAAACACGCTTTCGAGGCTTAAAAAATCTAAAGGATCGTAGTTTGCTTGGGCATAAAATTGCTTTAACAAGCACACAACAGACTCTTCACGGTTAAAGTCTAACAGGGCATCTTGATAGATCAGCCAGCCTTGCCACTCATCAGCATCATTCGGGGTTGATATTTTATCGAGTAAAATAGGATCGATATCACCATATATTGACTTACTGTTTAGTTTATACTTACTGACACGGCTTAGCATGCTCCAACCTTTCTGGAAGGACTTTACAATACCGTCTGGTGTCAAAATCAGTTTAAGTGCTTGAGCCAGATCATGATTACTTAGCGCCATTAGCCCTAGGCTTGCTACTCCGATCACATCGAAAGCAGCTTGTTCTAGCAGATGCATCTTGTGTTTGTTGTAAAATTTATCTGCCAGCTTAAGGCTCATCAACACAGCCTTGCCTTTAATTTTAGCAAGTTGCGCTTCATCTAATAGCGCTTCTGCTTGACCATAATCTAAGACTTTACTTAAAAAAGGCCCTTGATTGCTGTCTCTTAGTACAATTTGCATTCGCTAGACCCTTAATCAAGAAAACTAAACATGTCATCAACTTCAGCGTATTCATCATCCACTTGGTTCTTTTCTTTTGCTTGAAGTACTAATTCACTGACAAAACTGTCGATGATAGCCACCCAGCTTGAATTTTCGCTACGAAGTAAATTCTTAATTGACTTTTCAACGTCTGGGGCCAGTTCACGGATCAGGGATAATAAACTACGTGGGTCATCAATGCTTAAACTGTGCGCATCTTCTTCCGCACTGCGACCGGTAAAACCAACGGTCTCACCATCATCTTCATCATCATAGTTATCATCGATGTGACTGTGGTTATCTGCGTCTGTCGATGGCGCCAATAGATATTCAATAAAAGGGATCGACAGATAAAAAAGACCCGCAGGGTCTTCAGCAATGCACTCTAAAATAGCCGCTTGCTTGGCTTCACTCTCTTGGATACGGATAAGATAGGTTAAAAAATCAAACGTATGTTGGATCAATTCATCGGCATTGTTCTTAACCTTCTCTTCCCAGTATAGGGGTTGCTGGCAAACAATATCGCGGATCTGTTCAGGGGTCATTAGCTCTGACATGATAGAAGGGCAAGAAATATCATGGTGGCTGTTTATCTGCGTTAAGGTCACGATATCCATCTGCTCGATCACTTCAATTAAAACTTCATCAGTCATGGTGTTAGCCATCAACTCAAATTTCTTGCTCGCCTGTTGAGGTTCTACATCTGCCAGTTGCTTGATTTCTATTACAGCCGTTTCAATTAAGCTATGCATTATTGATATTCCTCTTCCTCATCAAATTGATCGTAATAACCTTCTTCTTCATCTTCGATGTAGTCATCATTATCATCAAGATCCTGTTCTTTGCTGGCAGCGTGAGACTTGTTCTCATTCGCTAATAAGAATAAGACGATACAGCTCTCTATCAATAAGGTTTCAGAGTAGTCTCGAACCGCTAAAACAAGCGGTAAGTCAGGCTGATTAAAGGCGACTGTCGTTTTAAAATCATTCCACTCAGGTTGGATGCCTTCCTTTATCCAGTGAGCCCACTTGAGTTTTGCTTCAGGTGGAAATTTAACCTTATCATAAAGCGCAATCGGTAAGTACTCCGGTACAGAATCGAGTAATTTAGGGTCTGCAAGCAAAATTGTCTTAATTTGGCGGGTAAAATTTTCGAGTGCATCTGGGGTATCGGGATCGTTATAAGATTCGATATTGCTATATGCATTTTCTTTTAATTCATCAATACGTGAGAGATCTAGTGCTTTTGTCATGAGTGCTCAGAAATTAACTTATAGAATAAAATTGGTCCCACAGCTCGCGCATAGCGGCAGCAGGGTCGGTCACAATAACGTTACTAAAATTCTTTACAAATTCACGTTTAAGCTTAGGATTTGAAAGCACTTCATACGCGTTTCTTACTCGTTGCAGCTGAGCTTCAGCATGCACTTTTTCATCGTCAGATGCGCCAATCAATTTATCCGGGTGAAACCGATTCGATAGACGTTTGTAGGCTTTTTTAACGTCGTCTTCATTTGCGCTCGGCTTAATACCAAGCACACTAAAGTGGTTAATCATAATGTTACCTGTGGCAGATTAGTCGGAGGTTTCCGGATATAAACGGTTTAATCCAATATAGTGAATACCCACCGGCTAAAAAAGTGATCAATGTTTAGCGCAAGCAATAATTTGGGAGGCAGAAGTTTAACGGCAGAAAGGCTAGAGTACAACACTAAATCCGATATTGTTGTTGCTCAATGGTCTTGTCTGGTAGTTTACGAACAATTCTCACGTTTATAGCCTAATTTTAACAGTAATCTAAGAGTGAGTAAATCGGAAATATGCGTGTCATGTCGGGAGGACAAAATTATATGTTAAAGCAGCCGATTTAATGTAATATTGCGCCCAATATAGATGTGAAACTCGGCTTGAGCGGGGTTTCTTTTTGGAGTTATAAATGAAATTCAGTCCCTTGCTAGATCAATTGATTAACGATCTACAGATCTTACCGGGCGTCGGCCCTAAGTCGGCCCAGCGAATTGCGTTCCATATCCTGGAACGTAAGCGCGATAAGGCTGTTTCCTTGGCGCATTCTTTAGAGAAGGCGATGACTGAGATTGGCCATTGCCAGCAGTGTAATACACTGACCGAACTCGACATCTGTGCAATTTGTGCAAACCCTAAGCGCCAGGTTGAAAAAACATTGTGCGTTGTTGAAGGGCCAGCTGATGTTGCCGCTATTGAGCAAACCAACCAGTTTAGTGGTCACTATTTTGTCCTGATGGGGCATTTGTCACCACTTGATGGTATAGGCCCGGATGAGATAGGTTTAGACAAGTTAGCCAGTTTATTGGCTTCGGGCGACTATGAAGAACTGATATTAGCAACAAATCCGACAGTGGAAGGTGAAGCCACGGCTTATTATATTGCTGAGATAGCACAAGAATATGCTGTTAAAGCCAGTCGTATTGCGCACGGTGTACCTGTGGGAGGCGAATTAGAGTATGTGGACGGAACAACATTGTCTCATTCATTAATTGGTCGACAACAGATTAACTAAAGTGACATAAATAGTACCAAAAGCATTAAGCTTGTTGGTATAGCTAAAGTTAATAATGCTTTGAATGTATTACTGAAATTCATAGAAACCTCGGTCTCGAAAGTTAAGTAACGACATCCTTGTCATCAGATTATACCTAAATCACTTCATCTTAATATCGTGAAGTGATTTGGGTATGATTTTTAAAATCAGAACAACTTATATCAATCAGAACAACTTATATCAATCAGAACAACTTATAGCAATCAGAACAATTTATATCTAACAGAAAAATGCTGAATTCAGCAAGTCTGCCCACTGATCGGATCTTTATACCAATTAATAATAGCTTCAAACAATAACAGCAACTAATATACGTTCATTCACATATATCAGATTGCTGTTAGGTCAAAATAATGCTTTAGGGTAAATTACGCAGCGAAGTTGGCTGCAGCAAAATCCCAGTTAGCCAGTTTCCAGAACGCAGCTAAGTAGCTTGGGCGCAAATTACGATAATCAATATAGTAAGCGTGTTCCCATAGATCAACCGTGATAAGTGGTGTAACACCAGCTTCAGTAATTGGTGTTCCAGCATTTGACGTATTTATGATCTCTAGTTCACCTTGGGCATTTTTTACTAACCAAGTCCAGCTTGAACCGAAGTTGTTAACCGCTTTGTCACTAAATGCGGCTTGAAATGCTTCAAAAGAACCAAATTTAGCAGTGATAGCATCAGCTAGCGCGCCTTCTGGCTGACCTTTTGCAGTTGGCGTTAGGCTGTTCCAGTAGAACGTGTGGTTCCATACTTGCGCTGCATTGTTGAATACGCCGCCTTCAGAAGATTTAACGATGTCTTCTAAAGATTTTTCTGCCAATGGCGTGCCTTCGATCAGACCGTTTAATTTAACTACATAGGTGTTGTGGTGCTTACCATAATGAAAAGAAAGCGTCTCAGCTGAGATATGTGGCTCAAGTGCATCCTGTGCGTATGGTAAAGCGGGTAGTGTAATACTCATAGTTATTTCCTTATTTATTGATAGCTAAAAACTATCCATTGCTCATTATTGATTTATAATACAAATGAATCTTAACGCTAGATTTAGTTATATTCAAGTCTTATGCAGCATTTTTACTGTCGAATTAATGAATTATAACCAGTGAATGATTTATTTAACATGTTGGGTAAATATAAATCATAATAACCCTACAAAATATCGGTGTTAACAACGCGTTATTTAGCATAAAATGGCTGCTGAAATTAGTATTTACACGGCACGCTAAGTAGTTAAGCTATTATAGATGTGAACGTTATGATTTGTGAGGACACAATGGAAACTTTAGATAAAATCAAGCAGCAAATTTCTGAGAACTCAATTCTTCTATATATGAAGGGATCGCCAAAATTACCTAGTTGTGGTTTTTCTTCACAAGCATCACAAGCCGTTATCGCTTGTGGCGAACAGTTTGCTTTCGTTGATATTTTACAAAATCCAGATATCCGTGCTGAACTACCTAAGTATGCTAACTGGCCAACATTCCCACAACTTTGGGTAGGCGGCGAGCTAGTCGGTGGTTGTGACATTATTATGGAGATGTTCCAGCAAGGTGAACTTCAACCATTAATTACTGAAGCGGTAGCTAAAACGAAAGCGGCGGCGGAAGAATAATTTAGTGCGGTTATAGTCAGTTAAATATTGAAGCTAACTAGTGCTAAGTAGCGAAAAGGGAAGCGTTGAGCTTCCTTTTTTTATTTTTATTTTCTATAAGGTTACCTCCGTTATTTAGCCAAAATACTATTCATCATTTTCTTACTCCGGTCCATAGCATCACCGCGCTTTCTCATATTATCTGTGCCGCTTGATTCGAGGCATTGATAATATTGTCGATCTAAATCTCATTTTTATACTTCAATACTGGATTTTTCTCTAATTTAAACTAAATTCAAGCTATCGAAACGTTTGCGCAAACGTTTCGATGGCGCTAAAATGCGCGCCATCGAACAATCTTGATTTAGTTATACTCACATTGTAAGGCGTGACCCATGAAGAAAAATGCACTTATTAACGCAGAATTATCATATTTAGTCGCTACGCTTGGCCATACTAACGAGATCACTATTTGTGATGCAGGATTGCCTATTCCTGCTGCTGCTCAACGTATCGATCTGGCGCTTATTCCTGGTGTGCCGACATTTATAGCAACGGTAACGGCAATATTGACAGAGATGCAGATTGAAGGCGTGGTATTAGCTGAAGAATTTGCAAAAATTAGTCCTGAGTTACATCAAACGTTAGTGAGCGTGATTACGGCTGAAGAGCAGCTAACTAATAGAGATATTCCCCTGACGTACATGAGCCATACGGCATTTAAAGTACGCACTGAGCAGAGCAAAGCCGTGGTTCGTACTGGTGAATGCACGCCTTATGCTAATGTGATTTTTCAATCTGGTGTGGTGTTTTAATCCAATCCAGTATTGATTGTACGTAAACGCTATTTATGCGGAATAAAGCAGGAAATGACATGACGCAAGCAATTTTAAAACTCAGTGGTATTGATAAATCCTTTCCTGGCGTCAAAGCTCTGGATAATGCCTGTTTGAATGTATACCCAGGCAAAGTAATGGCATTACTGGGCGAGAATGGTGCTGGTAAGTCGACGCTGATGAAGGTACTCACCGGTATTTACGGCATGGATAAAGGAAATATTAACTATCTCGGTAATGATATTACTTTTAATGGCCCTCGTCATTCCCAAGAAGCTGGCATTAGTATTATCCATCAAGAATTAAACTTGATCCCTGAATTAACCATTGCAGAAAATATCTACCTAGGGCGTGAGCAGACAAATGCGTTTGGCGGTATTAAATGGGCGCAGATGCACCGCGATGCCGATGCACTGTTACAACGCTTAAGTGTCAAACACAGTTCACGACAATTACTCGGTGAACTGAGTCTGGGTGAACAGCAAATGGTTGAAATTGCTAAGGCGCTATCATTCAAATCGCAAGTGATCGTAATGGATGAACCAACAGATGCATTGACTGATAGCGAAACTGAATCATTATTTAAAGTGATTAATGAGTTGCGTAACGAAGGTTGTGGCATTGTTTATATCTCGCATCGCTTAAAAGAAATTTTCGAAATCTGTGATGACATTACCGTATTACGTGATGGTAAGTTTATTGATGAAATCGCTGTTGCTGAAATTGATGAAGATGGCTTAATTGAAAAAATGGTGGGTCGCCGTCTTGACGAAATTTATCCCCGTATTGATGCTGCTCACGGTACGCGCTGTCTGGCAGTCGAAAACATTGTGGCACCGGGTGTGCGTGATGTCAGCTTTACCTTAGACCATGGTGAGATATTAGGTATCTCAGGCTTAATGGGCGCAGGCAGAACCGAGCTAATGAAAGCGATTTATGGTGCATTACCACGTGAATCAGGTGATGTGATCTTAGAAGGAAAAGTGGTCAGCCCTGTGACGCCTCAAGACGGCCTGGCAAATGGTATTGCATATATCTCTGAAGACCGGAAAGGCGACGGTTTAGTGCTTGGCTTATCAGTAAAAGAAAACATGTCATTGTGCGCGTTAGACCAACTCTCTAAAGGTTTGCAGCTTGACCATGCTAAAGAAGCGACGGCTGTTGAAGATTTTATACACTTGTTTAATATTAAAACCCCAAGTCGTGATCAAATGATTGGTAATTTATCGGGTGGTAATCAGCAGAAAGTGGCAATTGCTAAAGGCCTGATGATACGCCCTAAAGTACTCATTTTAGATGAACCAACCCGGGGTGTAGATGTTGGCGCTAAAAAAGAGATCTATCAGTTAATTAATCAATTTAAAGCCGAGGGTATGAGTATCATTCTCGTATCGTCAGAAATGCCGGAAGTATTAGGCATGAGTGATCGTATTTTAGTGATGCACGAAGGACAGATCAGCGGTGAATTTATGGCTGAAAATGCTAACCAAGAAAAACTAATGGCATGCGCTGTTGGCAAAAAAATCGATGAGGCTTGACTATGAGTCATAACCAAGCCGTTAACAACAATTCAAGCAGCAAAATGAGTGGTGATACGATGACTAAAACGAGTAATTTAACTAGCACTTTAATTAAGAAACGCTTTACTAAAGAGTGGCTAATTGAACAAAAATCATTAATCGCACTGATCTTGTTAATTGTCGTGGTGTCTTTTTTAAACCCTCACTTTTTCACTATGGGTAATATTTTAAACATATTACGTCAAACATCAGTGAATGCGATCATCGCAGTGGGTATGACGTTAGTTATATTGACCGCGGGTATTGATTTAAGTGTGGGTTCGGTATTGGCTTTATGTGGTGCTTTTGCTGCCACGTTGATCGCGATGGAAGTGCCTGCGATGGTTGCGGTGCCTGTTGCTTTATTTTCGGGTGCGGCGCTAGGTGCATTAAGCGGGATCATTATTGCAAAGGGTAAAGTTCAAGCCTTTATTGCATCGCTTGTTACCATGACATTATTACGTGGTGTGACTATGGTTTATACCGAAGGTCGCCCAATATCGACAGGCTTTACTGATGTTGCTGATAGCTTCTCATGGATTGGAACTGGCTATTTATTAGGTGTACCAGTGCCAATTTGGTTAATGGTCATTGTATTTGCTTCTGTGTGGTACTTATTAAATCACACGCGTTTTGGTCGTTACGTTTATGCCCTTGGCGGCAATGAATCTGCAGCACGTTTGTCTGGTATTAATGTTGATAAAGTTAAAATTGGTGTGTATGCCATCTGTGGTTTACTTGCTGCACTTGCGGGTATGATCGTGACATCTCGTTTGTCATCGGCGCAACCAACGGCAGGCATGGGCTATGAGTTAGATGCGATTGCGGCGGTAGTATTAGGCGGAACAAGCCTTGCTGGCGGTAAAGGCCGTATTATGGGCACGCTGATTGGTGCATTAATTATCGGCTTCCTAAACAACGCATTAAATCTATTGGACGTATCGTCATATTTTCAAATGATTGCTAAAGCTGTCGTGATCCTACTTGCAGTCTTAGTGGATACGAAAAAGAAATAATAATGAATACGAGCAACAAAATCTGCGAGCCCCAGTCACCCTATCTGGGGCAGCAGAATTAACTAAAAAGAAGGTATATGTAATGAAAAAATTAGCAACCTTGATCTCTGCCGCTGTTGTATCAGCGTCTTTTAGCACCGCGGTACTGGCACAAGATACTATCGCAATGGTCGTTTCTACACTTAATAACCCTTTCTTTGTCACCATGAAAGAGGGCGCTGAAGCAAAGGCTAAAACGCTGGGTTATAAGCTAATTGTGTTGGACTCACAAAATGATCCAAGTAAAGAATTAGCCAATGTTGAAGACCTTACTGTACGTGGCGTAAAAGCAATCTTAATCAATCCAACGGATTCTGATGCTGTGTCTAACGCTATCCGAATGGCTAATCGTGCGGACATTCCAGTATTGACACTGGATCGTGCGGCAAGTCGCGGTAACGTCGTCAGTCATATTGCGTCAGATAATGTTGCGGGTGGTGAAATGGCGGGTCAATACATTGCAGATACTGTCGGCGCTAACGCAAAAGTTATCCAACTAGAAGGTATCGCGGGTACCTCGGCAGCACGCGAGCGTGGTAAAGGTTTCATGCAAGCTGTTGCAGCCACTAAAATGGAGCTGCTAGGTAGCCAACCCGCTGATTTTGACCGAACTAAAGGTCTTAACGTGATGGAAAATATGCTTGCTGCTAATCCAGATGTACAAGCTGTATTTGCACAGAATGACGAAATGGCGCTGGGTGCATTACGTGCAGTGCAAGCATCAGGTAAAAATGTGTTAATTGTTGGATTTGATGGCACAAAAGATGGTATTGCTGCCGTTAACCGCGGTATTCTGGGTGCAACAATTGCGCAACAGCCCGCGCTGATTGGTGCGCTTGGTATTGAAACAGCGGATAAAGTACTTAAAGGTGAGTCAGTCGCGAAAAGTATCGCTGTACCACTAAAAGTGATCACTAAGTAGTATTAATATTAAGTAATATTGATATAGAGGGGAGTCGTGTCGCTGGCTGATTGCTATTCCCTTTATTTTCCTGTATTGAAAAATATGACTTAATTGCACAGTAATAAGTAACGAGTTATTTTATGTACCATTAAGCTATGTTTTTATTTTTATCAATTTTAACCAATTATTAAGGTTAGTATATGAATAAATTAGTTAAGGTCAGTTTATGAATAAGTTAGTTGTGCTAGGTAGCGTAAACGCGGATCATGTTTTACAAGTCGCTTCTTTTCCGCGTCCAGGGGAAACACTGCTAGGGCATAGTTATGCTGTTATTCCTGGAGGTAAGGGTGCGAATCAAGCGGTTGCCGCAGCGCGTTTAGGTGCTGATACAGCCTTTATTGCTTGCGTTGGTGATGATAGCTTTGGGCGTAATATGATCACTGAATTTAACCGCGATGGCATTAATACCGACGCAGTAATGATCGAGAAAAATAAACCGACGGGCATTGCGATGATCCAAGTGGCTGCAACGGGTGAAAACAGTATTTGTATTTCCGCCGAAGCCAATGCCTGCTTAACGCCAGATCGCATTGCGCCACATTATGATTTGATTAAACAGGCAGATACACTATTGATGCAATTAGAAACACCGATTGCAACTATTGCTCAAGCCGCTAAAATAGCCCAGCAGAGCGGTACGCGTGTGGTACTCAATCCGGCACCAGCGCAACCGTTAAGCGACGAACTTTTAGCCTTAATTGATTTGATCACACCGAATGAAACCGAAGCGGAGCTGTTAACGGGTGTTAAAGTCGTTGATATGGCGTCGGCACAAGTGGCTGCTGATGTATTACATAATAAAGGCATTAGCCAGGTAATGATCACCTTAGGCAGTCAAGGGGTGTGGATTAGCGAAGACGGTGTGGGAAAACAAGTGAAAGGCTTCCGTGTGGATGCGATTGATACGACTGCGGCGGGCGATACATTTAACGG